>NZ_CP051680.1:5157500-5440000 GCF_012849095.1 Cohnella herbarum | reverse complement strand
GCATAATAGAAGTGGCGCCCACGCAAACCAGGATATGGGTTCTGAAACCCGCCGCTCGGTTGCTCCATTCCCTTTCAAGCCCCACAAGCCCCCCTGCCGCAACGGACAGTACGATCCTAAGCGCTAATTCCCAATAAGAGATCGCCCATACACCCTGACCCATTGTCATCCACCTCCATTTCCGCTATAAGATATGTATTCTTAATTCTGCAAAAAAACGCCGGACAGGTCTTACGCTCTCTAATGAAAGCGCAAGTCCTAATTCGGCGTCTCCGATTCTCCAAACCACTATTAACTTGTATAGGTTCACGGACTTTATTTCGTAGCAAAAACCTCGCAAATGAACAATTGGCGGTTCTGGCCTAGATTAACGATCTGACCGTTAATCGACACCATTGGCCGGGTAGGGTGGTTTCGGTCCGTGAACACGATCTCGCCGACGTTCCCGTTGTTCAATTTCACGAAAACCCCGTTATGAAATTGCGTCGTTCTCTCTATAAATGTCTGCACATATAGAGGATCGAGCTTTCCGAAGGAACCGGAATGCAATTCCTCAAGCACGAGGTAAGGCGATTCCGCTTTGCGATAGTTACGATTCGAGGTCATGGCGTGATACACGTCGGCGATCGCGACAATTTTGGCGTAAGGATGTATTTTATCCCCTTTAACCTTCATCGGGTAGCCGCTCCCGTCAATCCGCTCATGATGCTGAAGCGCCGTTAGCCATACGCCTTGATTCATCGAAGTACTTCCTTCGAGCATTCTGAATCCGTATACGGTATGCTGTCTCATCTCTTGCACTTCTTCCGAAGTAAGACGAGTAGGCTTGTTAAGGATCGCCTGGTCTACTCTAATGTTGCCGATATCGTGCAACAAGCCGGCCATGGCAATCGGGAGCCAATCTTTCTCGGGCATCTTGTTCCACTTCGCCAATTGATAAGAAGTCATGGCGCAGAGGACGCTGTTTCGAACCAATACGTCAACGGTTCCCGGCGACTGAGGCGCGAGAAAAGTTAACACGTTGTATTCGTCCATAAAATCGATTAGCGCGTTAAGGCCGTTACGCAAATCGAGTACGGGAAGCTTCAGCCCGGAGCTAAGCATGGACATGATTCTCTTAAACAACTTCTCCATGTTCAGAAACTCATGCTGCAAGGACGTCAGTTTCACTTCGACCGTAGCCGCCATTTCCTCGGCGGCTGTATCCGATCTCTGCTCTTCAAGACCGTTGCGGATAATATCCACGCTCGGAATCATATAAGCTTGCAAGATCTCGGCATCTCTATCCGACAGGACGCGACCTTGCTGCAGCAGCACGCTTCCGAGAGGAGTCTGAACATCACTGCCAAGTCGATCGCCAACCTGAATCTGCGTTATCGGAATGATCGGCATGGTGCTTCCCTCTCCCTTAGCCATTCAAGAAGACAACTATGCGTTGTCTTCCGAATCGCCCTCAACTTCTTCAGAATCCGTATCCGAATCCTCGCTTCGCGGAGCCCTAGCTACCGTGGCCACGGAATCTTCATCGCGGATATTAATCAATTTAACGCCTTGGGTTATCCGGCCCATCGTATTAATCCCGGACATGCTCGTACGGATCAATGTTCCCGAGGACGTCATGATCATCAAGTCTTCATCGTCTTGAACGACTTTCAAGCCTACGATGACCCCATTCTTCTCCGTCACGTTCAAGGTTTTAATCCCTTTACCGCCGCGGGTTTGAATGCGATATTCCGTCATCGGAGTCCGTTTGCCGTATCCTTTAGCCGTTACGATCAGAACTTCTTTATCCGGCTGCACGATGTCCATATCGATTACTTTGTCGTCTTCGTCCAGTTGGATCCCTTTAACGCCGGTTGCCGAACGACCCATTGCTCTTACATCCTGCTCGGAGAAACGAATGGACATCCCTTGGCTCGTACCCATGACGATCTCGCGTTCGCCATCCGTCAGCTTCACGCCGATCAAATCGTCGTCTTCGCGCAAGGAAATCGCGATTAAACCGACCTTACGGATGTTCGAGTAATCGTCGAGAGGCGTCTTCTTCACGATACCGTTGCGGGTTGCGAAGAAGAGGAACTGGTTCGGCTCGAACGATTCAACCGGGATAACCGCATTGATCGTCTCGCCTTGCTCGATCTGGATCAGGTTGATGATCGGCGTACCGCGAGCCGTCCGGCTCAGATCCGGAATCTCATAGGCTTTCATTCGGAATACGCGACCTTTGTTCGTAAAGAACAGCAGGTAATGATGCGTATTGGAGACGAATAGATTTTCGATGAAATCGTCGTCCTTGGTCCCCATTCCCATAATCCCTCTACCGCCGCGTTTCTGGCTGCGATAGGTGGAAACGGGAAGCCGCTTAATATAGCCGGTATGCGTCATCGTTACGACAACGTCATCGCGCGGAATGAGATCTTCATCCAATATTTCATCGTCGCTTACCGTAATTTCGGTACGGCGCTCGTCTCCATATTTGAGCTTAATCTCTTCGAGCTCATCGTGGATGATCTCGTTTACGAGGCTCTCGTCCGCGAGAATCGCTTTATATTCCGCGATCTTCGCCTGCAACTCGTTATATTCTTGCTCGATCTTCTCGCGTTCCAAGCCCGTAAGGCGTTGCAGACGCATATCGAGAATCGCTTGTGCTTGATCTGCCGAAAGTCCGAATCGCGTAATCAAGCCTTCGCGTGCTTCTTCCGCCGTGCGGGAAGCGCGAATAAGCGCGATAACCTCATCCAGATGATCCAGGGCGATACGCAATCCTTCCAGAATGTGCGCGCGCGCTTCCGCCTTTTTCAGATCGTATTCCGTACGGCGACGTATAACTTCGACTTGATGCTTGATGTAGTGATGAAGCACGTCTTTTAAGTTAAGTACCTTCGGCTCGTTGTTAACGAGCGCGAGCATGTTAACCCCGAAGCTTGTCTGCATCTGGGTTTGCTTGTACAAGTTGTTCAATACGACAGTAGGTGTTACGTCGCGACGCAATTCGATGACGATGCGCATTCCGTTACGGTCGGATTCGTCGCGAAGATCGGTAATTCCGTCGATCTTCTTCTCGCGCACGAGCTCGGCGATCTTCTCCACGAGCCTCGCTTTATTGACTTGGTAAGGGATCTCGTGAACGAGAATGCGGGCTTTGCCGTTGTTCTCTTCGATCGTTGCCCTTGCGCGCATCGTAACCGATCCGCGTCCCGTCGCGTAAGCTTGACGGATGCCGACCCGGCCAAGGATAAGACCCGCCGTAGGGAAATCCGGTCCCTTTACGAATTCCATCAAGTCATACGGAGTTAATTCCGGATCGCGCAATAACGCTTGCGTTCCTTCGATGACCTCGCGCAGATTGTGGGGCGGAATATTCGTCGCCATCCCGACCGCGATACCCGTATTTCCGTTAACGAGCAAGTTCGGATATCTTGCTGGCAGTACGACGGGCTCGATTTCCTCGCCGTCGTAGTTCGGTCTGTAATCGATGGTTTCCTTGTTGATGTCCCGAAGCATTTCCATGGCGATCTTGGAAAGACGAGCTTCCGTATACCGCATAGCTGCGGCAAAGTCGCCGTCTACGGAACCGAAGTTCCCATGACCGTCGACCAACATGTAACGGAGCGAGAAGTCTTGCGCCATCCGTACCATGGCTTCATAGATCGGAGAGTCGCCATGCGGATGATACTTACCGATGACTTCTCCGACGATTCTTGCCGATTTCTTGTAAGGCTTGTCCGGGGACATTCCCAATTCAGACATCGCATAGAGAATACGTCTATGAACGGGCTTCAAGCCATCGCGAACATCCGGCAAAGCCCGGCTGACGATAATACTCATAGCGTAATCCATGAACGATTCCCGCATCTCGACCCCTATATCGCGGTCACGGACTTGGGAGCGTTGTTCTTCCGACATGAAGATCCTCCTTAACAAATATACAAGCGGATAAGAACGCACTTACGGTTGCACACCGCAGGGCGTTTTCCGTCATAGATTAGAAAATATACAATAAGTCCATTATATCATACTGCCGAAGGGAAAGGTTGGATGTCCCCGTATGTCGATTCAACGCGTCCGCAGTAAGACGGCCAAGACCAATGCGCTTCTCGCCAATCCCGTTCTTAAAGAATACGTTCCAACGACAAACGACTTCGGGCGGTCGACCGTCCAACGAATGCTCGATCAATTCGAAATGATCTACGTGAAACCGGTAGACGGCACTTTCGGCAACGGGGTCATCCGCGTCGAGAAGAGAATCGGAGCGAACAGACCCTACTTCTTTCAATCCGGCGAAACGAAATTTTCCTTCGTCGGATTCGACGAGATGTTCGACAAGCTATTGCTCGTGAAGAAAAACAAACCCTATTTGGCCCAGCAAGGCATCCATCTCTTAAAGCATTCCGGTAGAAGATTCGATCTCAGGGTGATGGTTCAGAAAAACCCTCGCTCGCGATGGGAAACGACCGGTATGATCGGACGGGTAGCCCACCCGCGCAAAATCGTCACCAATTATCACGCCGGGGGAACTCCTATGCCTGTTACTGTTTTATTAAAGAACTACCTTACCGCGGAGCAATATCGTTCCTACGAAGCGCGTCTCCGCAAACTCGGGGTAGATATCGCCGTCGCGTTGGAGAAGAGATTTCCAAGAATTAAAGAAATCGGAGTAGACGTCGCTATCGATCGCAGCCTGAAACCTTGGATTCTCGAGGTTAATACGTTGCCCGATCCGTTTCTATTCAAGAAATTGCCGACCCGTTCGGTGTTCCGAAGAATCTATTCTTACGCTGTTGCCTACGGAAGGTTCGGAGTTCGCAAACGCAAAACGTAATCCGCAGGGGGTATCTCTCTCTAGAGATACCCCCTGCTTTATTCTGCTCTTTACTTGTCGGCTACAAGGTGAGAATGCTAAACGTCCAAGTTCTTAACGTACTTCGCGTATTGCTGAATGAATTCCCGACGCGGTTCCACGTTCTCGCCCATCAAGGTATCGAACATGAGATCGGCTTTGATCGCGTCTTCGATTCTGACTTGCAGCATCGAACGGACATCCGGATCCATCGTCGTTTCCCACAGCTGGGTACCATCCATTTCGCCCAACCCTTTGTAACGTTGAATGTTCAGCTTGACGCCTTCTCCGAATTCGGCAACGATCTGATCCCGTTCCTTCTCGGTCAACGCATACCGAACCGTTTTGTTGCGTTCGATCTTGAAGAGCGGCGGTTGTGCGATATAGACGTAACCTTCTTCGATCAGCTTACGCATGTAGCGATAGAAGAAAGTAAGGATTAACGTGCGGATATGCGCTCCGTCGACGTCGGCATCGGTCATGATAATGATCTTGTGATATCTTGCTTTGGTGATATCGAAGTCATCGCTGATCCCGGTACCTAGCGCCGTAATCATCGCCCGAATCTCCAAGTTAGACAGAATCTTATCCAGACGAGCTTTCTCGACGTTGAGAATCTTTCCTTTCAACGGCAAGATAGCTTGGAAATGCCGGTCGCGACCAAGCTTCGCCGAGCCGCCGGCGGAGTCGCCTTCTACGATGTAGATTTCGCTGATCGAAGCATCCTTGGATGAACAGTCGGCCAATTTACCCGGCAGCGAGCTGACTTCCAGCGCGCTCTTCCGACGGGTCAATTCCCGCGCCTTACGAGCGGCTTCCCTTGCCCGAGCGGCTTGAAGACCCTTCTCCATGACTTTTCGGGCAACGCCCGGATTCTCGTCCAGAAATTGCAGAAGCTTCTCGCTGAACAACGATTCCACGATTCCGCGGACTTCGCTATTTCCGAGTTTCGTCTTCGTCTGGCCTTCGAACTGAGGCTCCGGAATCTTCACGGAGATAATCGCGGTCAACCCTTCCCTGACGTCGTCGCCGGATAGGTTCGATTCGCTTTCCTTAACGAAACCCATCTTCCGGGCGTAATCGTTAATTATGCGGGTAAGCGCGCTCTTGAATCCGGATTCGTGAGTTCCGCCCTCGTGCGTATTGATATTATTCGCGAAAGAATACAGATTCTCGGAATAACCGTCATTGTATTGCATCGCGATTTCGCAATGAATGTTATCTCTAGAGCCTTCGACATAGATCGGTTGCTCGTGCATCGACTCGCGGTTGCGATTCAAATACTGCACGAACTCGACGATTCCTCCGTCGTATTTGAACGAATCGCTCATTCCCGTACGCTCATCGGTGAGATTGATTTCTATTCCTTTGTTGAGGAACGCAAGCTCGCGAATACGCCCGACTAGCACATCGTAATCATAGATGGTCGTTTCCGTGAAAATCTCCGGATCCGGTTTAAACCGCGTATGTGTACCCGTCTCCTCGGTATCTCCGATGATCTTCAGATCATATTGCGGAATACCGCGGCGATATTCCTGTTGATGAATATGTCCATCGCGTTTGACCGTGACGATTACGAGCTCCGACAAGGCGTTAACGACGGATATCCCGACGCCATGCAAGCCTCCGGACACTTTATACCCTTCGCCGCCGAATTTACCGCCGGCGTGAAGCACCGTCATAACGACCTCAAGCGTCGACTTCTGCAGCTTCGTGTTTAAGCCGACCGGGATTCCCCGGCCATTATCGATAACCGTGATGCTGTTGTCTTCTTGTATGATGACGTCGATTCGGTTGCAGAACCCGGCCAACGCTTCGTCAATGCTGTTGTCGACGACTTCCCAGACAAGATGGTGCAGGCCTTTACCGCTCGTAGAACCGATATACATACCGGGACGTTTACGTACCGCTTCCAAACCTTCCAATACTTGAATCTGACTCTCGTCGTAGGTATTATGCTGTGAATTAACGGACAAACCTTCCACCGCCTTCTTTACGTAACCGTTGCTAATCAATACTTCAGAAACAATATGGAAACCGTAGACCCCATAAGCCTCAATATAAACGTATAGCCTTCCATGGGAAGGCGACCGTCGTCTATGCTCACCCTTCCAGGTAGTGCGCCCTCTTCTTGAGGGTGGACGTGGAGATAGGGGAGTAATAAACTTTATGCTCCGTAACGACAATCGATTTCGGATCTTCTTCTCCTATCGTTTCCACTTCCTTGTTCTTCTGAGCGTGTACGACGAATTGCCTGGACAGCTTGGAAGATTGCTCAATAGAAATGTCGAAGATAGCGACGAGCTGCGAAGTTCGAATTATTTTTTCCCCGCCCAGATGGATATACACGGAGTTCCTCCTCTTACATTAGCGCAGCAATTGGCCGTTTCTTACGTGAAATATAGAAGCATCCTTCAAGCGACTCATGTTGACGCTTTCCAATCCTGTTGTCGTTATGAAGGTCTGCACTCGGCTTTGAAAAGTCTCGATCAATTGAGTTTGCCGGGTTTGATCCAGTTCCGATAGAACATCGTCCAGCAGCAATAGGGGGTATTCCCCGATTTCTTCGTGCATCAATTCCAATTCCGCCAGCTTTAACGACAGTGCCGCGGTGCGCTGCTGTCCTTGGGATCCGAACGACTGAACGTCCTTGCCGTTGATCGCGAAACTCAGATCATCCCGATGGGGACCGGTAAGCGTCATGCCTCGCCGAAATTCTTGTTCCTTGCCTTGTGATAACTTTAACATAAATTGCCCGAATAAAGAAGATTGATCTTGGTTATCGATTCCAGTTGAGGTTCCGAAAGAGGGCTTGTACTCCACCGTGAAGTGTTCGTTACCGCCAGTGATTCCGGCATGTATTTTCTCCGCCCACTTTTGCAGCTGTATGATGAAGTTTTTCCTTTTTTGCATCATTTTAACACCTGACGTCGCAAGTTGTTCGTTCCACACGTCCAACATTTCCGGCGAAGCCCGATGAATGTCGGTCGACTTCAGATAATTGTTCCTCTGCTGCAAAATTCTCTGGTACTGCTGCATGTCGTACAAATAACCGGGATGCACCTGACCGATTTCCATGTCCATGAACCGGCGGCGCACACCCGGTGCTCCCTTAACGATATCCAGATCTTCGGGCGCGAATAGCACTACGTTCAAGGTTCCGACGAACCCGCTTAGCTTACGTTGTTCGAGTCCGTTGACTTTGGCTTTCTTTCCTTGCGCCGACAATTGCAGTTCCAAGCTGACATCGCCCATTTTACGAGTCATCTGGGCTCTAATTACCGCGGCGGTTTGATTCCAGCCTATTAATTCTTTATCCTTCGAGGTCCGATGGGATTTCGTTAAGGACAATACATGTATGGCTTCGATCAGATTGGTTTTCCCTTGGGCGTTAGGCCCGATGAAAATATTAACGCCGCCCTCTGTCGATAGCTTTAGTGACTCATAATTACGATAGCCTTGAAGCTCCAACGTGTTCAACTGCATTGGATATTCCCTCTCCATCCGACTTCGGAGCCGCCACGCCGGAATTTAACGGGTCCCGATCGTAAAGGATCCGGCACCTTCTACTTCTACGAGATCTCCGACTCTAAGTTTCCGTCCCCTGCGATTGTCAGGCTCCCCGTTGATTAGAACGCTATTTTCCTGCAGGAAATGTTTAACTTCCCCGCCCGTACCGATGCATTCCGCAAGCTTGAGGAATTGTCCTAACGTGATGTATTCCGTCGAAATTCCGATACTTTTCATCTTCGGCGCCTCAGTTCGTCGTTCTGTATGGAAGAATCAGATGCAAGCTGTTCTCATGATCGTTCGGTTTAATGATAATCGGGCTCATCGCGCCGTTAAAACCGATAAACAGATCTTCGCTGTCGATGACCTTGAGAACGTCGAGCATATATTTGGAGTTAAAAGCGATCTTAAGCGGTTCTCCCCGCATCTCGGTTACGCTTAATTGCTCCGTTACTTTCCCCAATTCCGAAGAGCTGGAGGAAATTTCAATACCGCCGTTGTCCGTCGTAACCAGTCTAACGATATTCGTTTTTTCTTCTCTGGATAACAGATAAGCGCGATCGATCGAATCGCTGAGCGCTTTCGTGTTCAGGACGAGTTCTGTTTTGAAGCTTTGCGGAATAATCTTGGAAGTGTCGGGATAAGTTCCGTCCAGCATCCTTGAATAGAACAATACGTTGCCAAGCTTGAAGAGCACCTGGTTCTCGGCTACGACAATATCTACCATGACGTTCTGATCCGGAACGATTTTCGCCAATTCGTTCAAAGTTTTACCGGAAATGACAATATTGGAAAATCGAACGTCGTATAGTTCGACCGTTGCGGAGCGGCTTGCCAGACGATGTCGATCGGTCGCGACGAATTTGTATACGCCGTCTTGCAAGTTCCATAATACGCCGGTCAAAATCGGCGTCGATTCGTTAGTCGTTACAGCGAATACCGTTTGGCGGATCATATCCCTTAATAAGTCTCCAGGAATAGATACGACCTGATCTTCTTGAACGGATGGAAGGACGGGAAATTCTTCGGGATCTAGTCCAACGAGTTGAATTTCCGTAGCTCCGGAAGTTATTAACGTTTGGAATCGTTCTCCGACTTCGATATGAACTTCTTCATGAGGAAGTTTCTTAATAATCTCTACGAAAAATTTAGCGGTAAGAACGACGCTGCCCGGACGGGAAACCGTCGCGATCGTTTTGTTCGGCGTTTCAAGCGGGATAAAGCTCTGTATGGAAATGTCGGTATCGCTCGCAGTTAAGGTAACGCCCCCGAAATTTGCATCTAGTTTAATGCCGCTGAGTATAGGAATCGTAGTTCTTGACGCAACCGCTTTGGATACGTGTTGAATCGCGTCGTTTAACTCGCCCCGCAATATCGTCAATTTCATGGGTTCACCTCGTCGATTTTTACGACATAAACGCTGCCGCCAATTTTGCAGACGATGTCCGTTTATGCGTCTATTGTAGCATGTTTAAATCTTTAAGTCGTAGTAGGTGCGGTGAATATGTGGATAACCGCGAAAAAGCTCGAAAATAACGCCTATCCACATGTGGACTCTTTGTGCATAGGCGCTAGGTGTCGTTTTAGGTTAAATTTTTGATTTTTTCTGTCAGGCTGTTGATAATTTTGTATAAATCCTGGTCGACTTTTAATAGCTGCGAAATCTTCTCGTGAGCATGGATTACGGTCGTATGATCTCGGCCGCCGAAAGCGTCTCCGATCTTAGGGAGGGAGTAATCCGTAAGCTCGCGGGAGAGATACATGGCGATTTGCCGCGGGAAAGCGACGGCTTTCGTACGTTTACGCGCTTTGAAGTCTTCGAGCTTCAACCCGTAGTAATCGCCGACCCGTTGCTGGATATCTTGCATTGTAATGAGCCGATTGCGACCCGTCGGCAAGATATCCTTCAACGCTTCCGCTGCCAGATGCGCGGTGATGTCTTGATTCGTTAGAGAGGAGTAGGCGACGATGCGAATTAAGGCGCCTTCCAATTCGCGAATGTTGGAATCGATCATGTTCGCGATGTACATCATAGCTTCATTGGGGATATCGAGATTTTCCGCTTTCGCTTTCTTGCGAAGAATCGCGATCCTCGTCTCTAAATCCGGAGGTTGGATATCGGTAATAAGTCCCCATTCGAACCGGGAGCGCAGTCGTTCTTCGAGCGTCGGAATCTCTTTGGGCGGCCGGTCGCTTGAGATGACGATTTGCTTATGTTCTTCATGGAGCGCATTAAAGGTATGGAAAAATTCCTCTTGGGTTCCTTCTTTACCGGCCAGAAATTGAATATCGTCAATGAGCAGAACGTCGATGTTGCGATATTTGTTGCGGAAGCTCTCGCCTCGGTTATCCCGGATCGCATTAATGAACTCGTTGGTGAATTTCTCGGACGAAAGGTACAGCACCTTCATATGAGGATTGTGTTCCAATATATAATGTCCGATAGCGTGCATGAGATGAGTTTTGCCCAAACCTACGCCGCCATACATGAAGAACGGATTATAGGATTTGGCCGGAAGTTCAGCTACGGCCAAGGATGCCGCATGGGCAAAACGATTGGCCGCGCCGATGACGAACGTATCGAACGTATATTTGGGATTAAGCATGTGCATCATCGGTTCTTCGAGCGCAACTTGCCTTGAATTCTGAGATTGAGGCGCCGGATCCACAGGTTCGGGAGGACGCGCTTCTTCTATAGAAAACTTCACTTCAACCGGTCTGCCGATGTAATCGGAAAGCGTCGATGATACCAGCTTCGTATAACGAGTCTCCAGCCACTCCACGGCAAAAGTCGTCGGCGCGGTAACCACGACAACGTTATCGCTCAAGAAGGAAGCTTTTGTTGCTTTGAACCAAGTGTCGAAGCTGGGCTTGCTTAGCTTCGTTTGGATGACCGACAACACTTGTTGCCAGACCTCGTTGTTGCGGTTGTCCACGACAATTTCTCTCCTTTAACCCATCGCACGGACAAAAAATAAGCGGAGAACGATCGGCCGATTGTGTGCTCGGTCTAGTTATCCACACCATTCCCTGAATTATTTATAGGGATATCCACGTATTTGGGGGTTTGTTCACAAAGTTATTCACAGGGTGTTGATAAAATGAGGGGAAAAAGTTCGTATCCACCGGAAAAGTCATGACTAATCATAGCAGACAAACCCTATAAATTCAACGAAATTCACCTTGTTATCCACAATTTCAATAACTTGTGGATGAAAACTGTGCACAGTACTACATATTGTTGATAAGATGTGCGAATGTTCGACAGCATTCCGTTTTGTTCGTTTTTGAAATCAATCTTATACACATGTGAATAAGTTAAATTGCCGCAAACCCTCATTTCATTGACTTTTTGGCGCAATCGTGGTTTAATAGATGGACGTGAGTTTTTAAGTAAGGGGGTTGGAATCATGGGTCCTACATTTAAACCGAATGTGAGCAAACGTAAGAAGGTTCACGGTTTCCGTAGCCGTATGAGCTCGAAGAACGGTCGTAAAGTTCTCGCTGCTCGTCGTCATAAAGGTCGCAAAGTTTTGACTGCATAGTTTAATGAAAGACCACTCGCCGTGGTCTTTTTTTCTTTCGATACAGGTTCGATAAGTGAGGTTTAGGGGCGGTGTTGGATGCATAGAAAGCTGCGCCTTCGCAAAAGAGAAGATTTTAACGTGGTATACCGTTACGGCCGGTCGTTCGCGAACTCGCAATTCGTGGTTTATTGGCGCAAACGGTCGCAACTTGGATCCTTTCGAATGGGGGTATCCGCCAGCAGTAAATTGGGCGGTGCCGTCGTAAGAAATCGATTAAGAAGAATGGTGAAGGAAATTGTCCGATTAAACGCTTCCAAGCTATTGGAGGATACGGATTTAATCCTGATCGTGCGCAAGCCTGCGCTTTCTCTTCCTTATAAGGAGATGGAAGGAAGCATTCTGCACGTGCTGCGAAAAGCCGGATTGTTGAAAGGTTCATCTCCGAAAACAGGAGTGCCGCCATCCTCATCAACGCGTGGAAATCGTCCGAATAACCGGAACGGAAAACAAGGCAAATAAGCTTAGGCGATGTGGATAAGCCTTAGCTTTTCTTTGCCTTCTTTCTTATGGTATAGTGGACATGAATAGTTATTACTGTGGACTAGTTGCAGGTGTTTGGAATGAGATGTTAACATTACGGCATGCGGGCGTTTAAGAGGGGAGTTTTTAGTTTTGTTGCGAAATCGCAAATGGTGGACCGTTATCGGCGGTTTGTCGCTGATGACACTGCTCGCGGGTTGTACTCCGGCAGCTACTGCAATACTTACGGAAGACATGGCTGAAAGCGGTTCATGGTGGACCCGTAACGTCGTTTATTGGTTCTCGAAGATGTTGGATACTTTTGCTGACTGGTTCGGAGGACAATATGGTTTAGCGATTTTGGTACTGACCATTATTGTAAGATCAATTATTCTTCCTCTAATGATTAAGCAATATAAGAACACGAAAGCGATGCAGGCTTTGCAACCGGAAATGAAGAAGATCCGGGAGAAATACAAGGACGATCCGAAACAACAGCAAGAAGAAATGATGAAGCTGTATCAGACGAATCAAGTGAACCCGTTGGCGGGTTGCTTGCCGCTTATCGTTCAAATGCCGATCTTCATCGCATTGTATAACTCGATTTACACGAACGCGCATATTCGCGGAAATGAATCGTTAGGAATCGAAGAGAGCAGCTTCCTTTGGTTGCACCTAGGAGAGAAGGATCCTACTTATCTTCTACCGATTATCGCTGCGATCACTACATTCGTTCAATCGAAGATGATGTCTTCGCAACAGCAAATGGTCGGACCGATGAAGGGACTTATGTATATCTTCCCGGTCATGATCTTCGTAATGGCGATTAACTTCCCATCGGCTTTGCCGTTGTACTGGATTTACAGTAACATCTATACAATCGTTCAAAACTACTTCATGTATAGAAAATCGCCTAAAGCTGCTGTGGTAGAAGAAGCTCCTCAACCAAAACCCAAAAATGGCAAAGGTAAAGGTAAAGGTAAGGAGGCGCGCTCAAAATGAAAAAGCTCCTGGCATCGGGAAAAACGGTAGAAGATGCGGTTCGTAAAGGTCTTGCCCAGTTGGGCGTACAAGAAGACCGAGTGAACGTCACGGTATTGGAACAAGCCAGTAAAGGTTTGTTCGGGCTCATTGGAGCCAGAGAAGCGAAGGTGGAATTGGAATTGTTGCCGGATGGCGTAGAAGAAGCGGTATTGTTTCTTCGCGAAGTATCCGCGGCAATGGACCTAACCGTTTCTGTTGAACGGGTTGATGAGAATGATGCAGTGCGGATTAACATTACAGGTTCCGACTTGGGCATTCTAATCGGTAGACGTGGACAGACTTTGGATTCTCTTCAATATTTGACGAACATCGTGGCGAATCGCCATTCGAACCATCATCTTCGCATCGTGCTCGATGCCGAGCAATTTCGTGAGCGTCGCCGTCAGACTTTAGAAGCTCTATCGGAGCGGATGGCCATGAGGGTCATTCGAACGCGGAAGGAAATCATGCTTGAACCGATGACGTCCCAGGAAAGAAAGATTATTCATGCCAGGTTGCAAACGAACCCGAGCGTGAAAACTTTCAGCCAAGGGGACGAACCGAATCGTCGAATCGTAATTGCTTTGAAGTAGCATATCGTTACCGCGCAATGGCTTCCGCAACGTTGGGGGTCATTGCGTTTTTGTACATGATTCGTTTGGTGTAAGCAAGTTGTAGTAAGATCAGATATGAAGGTATGCCGCCGTCCAATTCATGGACGGCGAAGCCGTTTTATCGTTTCAGAAAGTATATCATTCGCTCTATTTTTCTGAAACGTCTCCGACATAAACGTTCCCCCGCCATCCCAATGGACGGCGTAGGTCGTTTAAGCTTGCATGCAAAAGTCTTCTCGAGGTGGATATATGAACGAAGATACGATAGCCGCGATCGCGACCGCGCTCGGCGAAGGCAGCATCGCCGTCGTTAGGGTCAGCGGGCAGGACGCGGTAGGAACGGTAGCGAAAATATTCAAATCCAAACTTGATTTAAGGGAAGTGCCTTCCCATACCGTTCAATATGGTTGGATCGCGGACCCGCAAGAGGATCTGATATTAGATGAAGTGTTGGTTACGGTGATGAAAGGCCCGCGTTCCTTCACGGCGGAAGATGTCGTGGAGATTAGTACGCATGGGGGGATCGTCGCGGTTAAATCGGTGCTGGAATTGGTGCTGAGACATGGAGCCAGAATGGCCGAACCCGGAGAATTTACGAAACGTGCTTTTCTGAACGGCAGGATCGACCTGGCTCAAGCCGAGGCGGTAATCGATCTCATTCGTTCTAAATCCGATCGTGCTTTTCAAGTGGCTCGCAAGCAGGCGGACGGAGCATTATCCAAACAAATCATTCCCCTTCGGCAGCAGTTGATCGAATTGGTGGCGCATGTCGAAGTAAATATCGATTATCCCGAGCATGACGTGGACGAAGTGACCGCGGATCTCATTCGCGACAATTGTAGTTCCGTTCTTGCCCAGGTCAATGACTTGTTAATTAAATCTAATGAAGGAAAGATACTAAGAGAAGGGATCGTTACGGTAATCGTCGGTCGGCCGAACGCGGGCAAATCTTCGTTGCTTAACGCGCTTGCGCGCGATAATAAAGCGATAGTGACTGACATTCCGGGTACGACTCGTGATATTGTAGAGGAGTCGGTATCTTTATCCGGCATTCCGTTAAGGCTTCTAGATACGGCCGGAATTCGGGAAACGAACGATAAGGTCGAACAAATCGGAGTCGAGCGCTCCCATGGGGCTTTAAACGATGCGGATTTAGTTCTGCTCGTATTGAATCATCATGAGCGCTTGCACGAGGACGATAAAAAGCTGTTGCAGCAGCTCAAGGATAGATCGACGATTATCGTGGTGAATAAAATCGATTTACCAGGTCAGTTGGAGCTTGCCGAGATCGAACGGGATTATGCGAAGGATCGTATCGTTTTCTTGTCGGCTAAGGATGGCAGCGGGATAGAAGACCTAGAGAAGGCCGTATCCGGTCTGTTCTTCAGCGGGGCGGTCGAGTCCGGGGATATTACTTACGTGAGTAATGTTCGCCATATCGCTTTACTGCATCAGACGAAACGATCGTTAGAAGATGCAATCCAGGCAACGTATGAAGGCATTCCGATCGACTTGATCCAAATCGATCTAGCCGCATCTTGGGAATCGTTAGGACAGATCCTAGGCGACGCGGCCGGCGATTCATTGCTGAATCAGATTTTTTCGCAGTTCTGCTTAGGTAAATAGATATTTGTAACGTAGGGCGTAGAAGTACAATCGAACAAGGAGGGAAACATAATGTCTTATCGTGCAGGAGATTTTGACGTCATCGTTATCGGTGCCGGACATGCGGGCTGCGAAGCGGCATTAGCCGCGGCGAGAATGGGATGCGAGACGCTATTATTAACGATTAACCTGGATATGGTTGCGTTCATGCCTTGCAATCCGTCGATTGGCGGACCGGCTAAGGGGCATGTCGTCAGGGAAGTCGATGCTTTGGGCGGAGAAATGGGACGCAATATCGACAAAACCTTCATTCAAATGAGAATGCTGAACACGGGAAAAGGACCTGCAGTTCATGCGCTGAGAGCGCAAGCGGACAAATTTCTTTATCAGCATACGATGAAACAAACAATCGAGTTACAGGACAGATTAACTCTTCGTCAAGGTTTAGTGGAGGATTTGTTAATCGAGGACGGGGTTTGCATCGGAGTGGTCACGAAAACAGGGGCTGAATACGGAGCCAAGTCGGTCGTATTGACTACGGGAACCTATTTGCGCGGAAAAGTCATTCTAGGCGAATTGAAATACGAGAGCGGTCCGAACAATCAACAACCGGCCGTCAAACTCTCGGAAGCTTTGTTGCGTCACGGATTTCAATTGGCGCGTTTCAAGACGGGAACTCCGCCGCGCGTGCATGAGGATTCCATCGATTTCAGCAAAACGGAAATCCAGCCTGGAGATGACAAACCGAAATATTTCTCCTACGAGACGGAGTATATGGCTCATTCCAACGACCAGCTCCCATGCTGGCTAACGTACACATCGGAAGAAACGCATCAGATTATCAATGATAATTTGTACCGGGCTCCGATGTTCTCCGGATTGGTTGAAGGAACGGGAGCGCGCTATTGCCCATCAATCGAAGATAAAATCGTCCGCTTCGCGGATAAACCGAAGCATCAGATTTTCTTAGAGCCTGAAGGCAGACACACAAAAGAATATTACGTGCAAGGTTTGTCTACGAGCATGCCCGAAGAAGTTCAAGTCAACATTCTTCGATCGATCCCCGGTTTGGAAAAGGTCGAGATGATGCGTCCCGGCTACGCCATCGAATATGACGCGGTCGTACCGACTCAATTGTGGCCTTCATTAGAGACGAAGCTTATTCAAAATTTGTTCACGGCCGGTCAGATTAACGGTACATCCGGTTACGAGGAAGCTGCAGGGCAAGGGGTTATGGCCGGCATTAACGCAGCGCGTAAAGTTCAAGGAGCCGATCCGGTTATTATCGATCGTTCGAAAGGGTACATCGGCGTTATGATCGACGATTTGGTAACCAAAGGAACGAATGATCCCTACCGTCTGCTTACTTCCCGTGCGGAGTACCGTTTGTTGCTGCGCCATGATAACGCGGATTTGCGTTTAACTCCAACAGGTTATGAGATTGGACTGATTACCAAAGCCCGTTACGAGAAGTTTCTTGAGAAGAAGGGCAGAGTAGAGGACGAGATTGTTCGACTGAAAGAAGCGCGGTTCCGTCCGGACGAAGCGGTGCAAGCGATGCTAGCCGAAGCAGGATCAACACCCTTGAATAATACGGTTGATGGATTAACGTTACTTCGTCGTCCGGAGATTACCTACGGACATCTAGAATCGCTGGATCCTTCTCCAATCGAACTATCTGATGACGTGAAGGAACAAGTCGAAATTCAAGTGAAGTACACGGGTTATATCGAGAAACAGCAGTTGCAAGTCGAGCGTATGGAGAAAATGGAGAAAAAGCGTATTCCCGACAATATCAATTACGATATCATTCACGGGCTAGCGATGGAAGCAAGAGAGAAGCTCGGCAAGGTTAGACCTCTTTCCATCGGTCAGGCTTCGCGGATTTCCGGCGTAACGCCTGCTGATCTGTCGATCCTCCTCGTTCACTTGGAACATTACAACCGAGTTACCGCGGCGGCTCACGGATCATGACGGACGCTATTCAGCAGCAATTTTCGCAGCAGGCCGCAGGATTAGGGATTCAATTAACGGATCGCCAACACGCTCAATTCGAAACCTACTTCAATCTATTGGTTGAGTGGAACGAAAAAATGAATTTAACAGGAATAACGGAACGGGATGCCGTTTATGAGAAACATTTTTACGATTCGCTAACGATTGCGGGAGCTGTACAATTTGATAAAATGCAATCGCTAGCGGACATCGGTTCGGGCGCAGGATTTCCTTCTATTCCGCTTGCGATCGTGTATCCACATTTGCAAGTGACGATCATTGACGCGCTAGCGAAGAGAATTAAGTTTTTGGAGGAAGTGACTTCGCAGTTAGGGCTAACTAAAGTACTTTGTTTACACAGCCGCGCGGAGGATGCAGCTCGTAAGAGAGAGCATCGTGATCATTACGATGTCGTAACCGCAAGAGCCGTAGCGCGCTTGGCCGTACTCAACGAATTTTGTTTACCTTTCGTACGTCCGGGCGGATTATTCATTGCCATGAAAGGCACGGACATTTCCGCCGAAGTGGATGAAGGTCGTTATAGTTTAGCGAAGTTAAACGGGAAAATTCAGAACGTCAAGCAACTAACGTTACCAACAGAGGGCGCGGAACGACATTTAGTCATTTGTTCGAAGAAAGACCCGACTCCCGCAGCTTATCCTCGCAAAGCTGGAATACCGCTTAAGAGTCCGTTAATTAAGTCGTCTTCCTCTTTGAATTTCAACTAGAATAGATACGTTTAACGAATGTTCCACGTGAAACATCCCTCCGGAAAGGGGGACAATGTTTCACGTGGAACATTTTTACGTTTACGGAGACTATTTAAACGTGATATCCTAGAATAGGATTGCTAGATTAGGTTGTATCTTAACGATTTCGGGCTTGAAAGTTTTTTCTCAAGCAGGAAATCGGGTTGGAATAGCGAATATAATAGAATAACAGATCAGCGTGCCGCTTATGCGCCTCACGACGCATATTGTCGGCGCTTTTTCGTCGCTATGGACCAAATATCCGCCTATCTTACTTAATGTGGTGATCCGAGAGAAATGAAAGAGCAATTCTCAAGACTGCTCGGTTTATCTGACCGCAGCAATCAGGAAGAAGTTAAACAATTACCGATACATGAGATCGTGCCGAGTCCTTATCAACCGAGAACGGTGTTCGATGACGATCGGATCGATGAGTTATGTCAAACGATCAAGACTCATGGGATTATACAACCGATCGTAGTTAGAGTACGTGACGGGAAGTTCGAAATCATTGCCGGCGAACGTCGTTGGCGAGCGGTAACGAAGCTTGGGATGGATTACATACCGGGAATCGTTAGAGAAATCAATGATTCGCAAGCTGCTTCTGTAGCGTTAATAGAGAATCTTCAACGTGAAGGATTAACTGCTCTTGAGGAAGCCATTGCCTATCAAAAACTTATCGATTTACACCAGTTGACGCAAGAAAGCTTGGCACAACGATTGGGCAAGAGCCAATCCACGATCGCCAATAAGATACGATTGCTGCAATTAGGCGAAACGGTAAGGCTTGCCTTGTTGGAAAGAAAAATTACGGAACGTCACGGAAGAGCGCTTCTTTCTCTGCCAGACGAAGAAATGCAAAATAAAGTACTAAACGAGATCATCGAGAAGGAACTTAACGTTAAACAGACGGAAATCCGGATCGCGTTCTACTTGGAAGTTGCAAAACCTAAGAAAAAACGCATTTCCTTCACGAAGGATGTACGTCTTGCCTTGAATACGATTCGGCAATCCGTCGATATGGTTAACGGATCCGGGATACCGATTAAGGCTAGCGAAAAAGACTGCGATGATCATTATGAGATTATCATCCGAATTCCTAAGCGTTAATTCATTTGCGGATGCCCTTGTTAGAAATATACGCTGCCATTGAGCGGAAGTTGGTAAGCGTTGCGGGGGTCCGTTTTTTGTTTTCGAACATTCGTTTAATCTTCATCCGGCGTCTATGAAGGTGTTTGATATTTGTTTCATTAATATTGAGGTGAATTAGGTTGTCTAAAATAATAGCGATTGCCAATCAGAAGGGCGGGGTCGGTAAAACCACGACATCGGTTAATCTCGGCGCTTGTCTTGCTTCTCTTGGCAAACGAGTTCTGATTGTCGATATCGATCCCCAAGGCAATACGACAAGCGGAATCGGAATTAATAAAGCGGACGTGAATTATTGTATTTACGACGTGTTAATCAACGAAGTTCATCCTAAACAAGCGGTTTCGGATACGGAAATCCCGAATCTTAAGATTATTCCGGCAACGATTCAATTGGCTGGAGCGGAAATCGAACTGGTGCCAACGATGTCGCGGGAAATTCGTCTTAAGAAGGCATTGGCGCTTGTTCGCGGCGATTTCGATTACGTTCTGATCGATTGCCCACCATCCTTGGGGATATTGACCATTAATTCACTCACGGCGGCGGATTCGGTGCTAATACCGATTCAATGCGAGTATTACGCATTGGAAGGGTTAAGCCAGTTACTTAACTCGATTCGACTCGTTCAGAAACACTTGAATACATCGTTGCAGATCGAGGGCGTGTTGTTGACGATGTTCGATGCTCGCACGAATCTAGGTATTCAAGTTATTGAAGAGGTAAAGAAGTATTTTCAACAAAAGGTGTATCAGACCGTTATTCCGCGTAACGTAAGACTTAGCGAAGCTCCGTCTCACGGACAATCGATTATTACTTATGATCCGAAGTCCAAAGGTGCAGAAGTGTATCTCGAGTTGGCGAAGGAAGTGATCTCTTATGAGCAAGCGGCTAGGTAAAGGGTTAGATGCGCTAATTACTTCTCTTTCTATTAAAGAAGACGATAAGGTCGTTGAAATTCCGTTAACGCAGCTCCGCGCCAATCCCTATCAACCTCGTAAAACGTTCGATCCGGATGCGATTAAAGAGCTTGCGGAATCGATACGCGAGCATGGCGTCATTCAACCGATCGTTGTACGTCAAGCATTGGTTGGATTTGAGATAATCGCGGGAGAGAGAAGGTTCAGAGCTTCTCAATTACTGGGCAATGCAACCGTGCCTGCGGTTGTCCGAACATACAATGATCAGCAAGTCATGGAAATTGCATTAATAGAGAACGTGCAACGGGAAGATTTGAACTCTATCGAAGTGGCGGTCGCTTATCAAGGGATCATGAATCAGTTCAAACTTACGCAAGAAGAACTGAGCCTTAAGGTAGGGAAATCGCGTTCCCACATCGCAAACTTTCTCCGGTTGTTAGCACTTCCCGATGAAATCAAAGATTATGTTTCACGTGGAACATTATCGATGGGTCATGCGAGAGCGTTGGCGGGAATTAAAGACGAGTCCGTTAAACGCGAATTGGCGAAACAATCCGTGGCTTCCGAGTGGAGCGTGCGCGAATTGGAAGAGGCGGTTCAGAATACGGAGGCCAAGGTCAACGTAAAAGCGAAAGCCAAGGCGAAATCGAAGAAACGGGATCCATTCCTGGAGGAACTCGAAGAGTCGCTTCGCGAAAAATTTCAAACGACGGTTCGCATTAAAGCGAATAAAGATAAAGGTAAAATCGAGCTTTCCTATTTCGGGAAGAACGATTTGGAGCGTCTACTAGAATTGCTTAAAGCGTTGGCATAGTATGGAATAATCGATAGCATACCCAAGTTGTAATCTTCCTAAGGAAGCATTAAACTAAGGTATGCTATTGTTGCGTTTAGGACGGTGAAAAACGAATGATGGAATCGAAAAAAATAATCTATTTAGACAATGCCGCAACAAGCTGGCCGAAGCCTCCGACGGTAGCGGAAGCTATGGAGCGCAGCATGAGAGAGAGCGCGGCCAATCCGGGGCGCGGCAGTCATGCGATGGCCGTTAAAGCGAGTAGGGTGCTGTTCGAGACCCGCAAACGGTTAGCTAGGTTGTTCCGAATAAGTAATCCCAACGATATTGCATTCGCGTTGAATACGACGCATGCATTAAATCTTGCTATTCAAGGGATGTTGAAGCAAGGGGACCATGTAATTGCGACGACGGTAGAACACAATTCGGTCAGACGGCCTCTCGAAGCTTTGAAAAGGAAGCTGGGCATTCAAGTTACTTATATCGGTACGGATGCCAAAGGGTTATTGAATGTAAAAGAAGTAGAGCGTGCAATCCTTCCGAATACGAAAATGATCGTAGTTACGCATAGCTCGAATTTGCTAGGTTCTATCATTCCCGTTGCGGAGATCGGTGAAATCGCGCGCCGAAGGAACGTCAAGCTGCTTGTTGATGCGGCTCAAAGCGCAGGGGTGTTGCCGATTGACGTTGAGGGCATGGGAATCGATCTGTTAGCTTTTCCGGGTCATAAAGGTCTGATGGGTCCGCAAGGGACGGGAGGGTTGTACATCCACCCTAATCTGGAGCTTGAGCCTCTGATGCACGGAGGGACGGGGAGTAAGTCGGAAGCGCCTGAGCAACCGACGATTCGACCGGATCGATATGAAGCAGGAACTCAGAATACGGTCGGTCTAGCGGGACTGTCGGAGGGCGTCGGGTTTATTTTAAAAGAAACGACGGAAGTTATTCACAACCAAGAGCAACGATTAACCTTCCAACTCATGGAGGGGCTGCAGGGCATTCCGGGAATAACATTGCTCGGTCCGGATATCGGGGTGGAGCGTACGGCCATTGTGTCATTCTTGTTGGAGGGCGTTGATCCGTCGGAAATGGCTTTTCTGTTAGATCAACAATTCGGGATAGCGGTGAGGGCAGGATTTCATTGCACGCCTTTAGGACATGAGACTGCAGGGTCATACGAGACGGGGGCCGTACGCGCCAGTCCCGGATATTTTACGGAAAAATCGGAAATCGTATCAATGATAGAGGCGGTCGAGGAGATCAGCCGGAACCTGAGAAACGGAAAATAAGATCAGAGCAAGGGATGACGGGGGAGACAGGAAACATGGAAGGTTGGAATGAACAAATCGTGATCGCCATTGCGGCAGGTGTAGGTCTGCTGCTCTTGATATTATTCATATGGCTCATAGTCGTCACAAGTAAATTGAGGAAGTTAAAAGAAGCTCAGCGCAAGATCGTTGGAGATACGGGCGTACACAACATGGAAGAGGTTATGAACGCATTGCATGAAAGAATCTCGTCCATGGATAATCGGCAGCTTGTTCAAGGCGAGAAGCTGGAGCAACAAGAAAAACGCCTATCGACCTTGAAAGGGCGAATCGGCGTTCATCGGTTTAACGCGTTCTCGGATTCCGGAAGCGATCTTAGCTTCTCGGTAGCCTTCATTAATGATGATCAAGACGGGGTCGTCATCACCGGCATTCATGGTCGGGAACAAACGTTCCTGTACGCGAAGCCGATCGACAAAGGACAATCTGCCTACATGCTGACGCCGGAAGAGAAGATCGCGATCAATCTGGCAACGCAAAAGGGATAACCGAACTACTGCTACTGTTACTGCGTGTCTTATGTACAGCGCTTAATAGACTTTGAGCAATGATTTCCGACATCTTCACGACGAGATTTAAGCGGGTGTTCTGAAGGACGAAATATTCCATGAATCCTCCGACGTTCACGATGCCGGTCATATGGATATCTCCAACAGGCGGCAGCTCCTTGTTAACGCCTGCTCCGGGCCTTACGGGACCGGATCCGACTTGTATGCATCCGACGCTGGATACTTGTCCAAGACAGGCGTCTACGGCGATGACGAAGGGTTGCCGCGAGCTTCTCGAGATCTTAAGCAAGGTATCCCCTAGGTTCATGGCGTGTACCGGCTCCTCCAGGGTGCCGTAGAGATCGAAGGAAGTGCTGTATTCCCTAGCTAGTGCCGTGCCGACTAATGGTCCTAGAGAGTCTCCCGTGGAGCGATCGGTACCTACGCATACGATGACGATCCGACGATCTTGCGGTAACGCATCTAAATAATATTCAAGATTCTGCGACAGTCGGTTTAAGACGGTTGGTTCGTTAAAAGGAATCTTTAAAGAGAGCGCCGCTGAATCCGGTGCGGAGCCCGGACGTTTCTCCCACGCGCCGTTCATTCGTCCGATTCGCCTCCTACCCTAGTATGTTACTAGTATATGGACGAAAGAGCGTATTTATACTTGGACGACAAGCATAAATAGATTTGGCCGACCTGGGACGGCCAATAACGACGAAAAACCAATAAATTCCGAATCGCTTAGAAAGGATAAGGATTGTAAGTTTGTTATACTTGTAAGCAGGAGGTATTCGCGATGGACACTCTCTTAATCGCCTTCGATTCCACTCAACAAGCGCTGCGAGCGGAGATGCTCCTCGAGTATGCGGATATCGAAATCGACATTTGTCCGACACCGAAAGAAATCACGGCGGGGTGCGCTTTATCGATTGCGTTTCCTAGCCTCGAATTGGATCAAGTCAAACTAATTATTCTATCGGAAAACGTAGAGATCAGGGGTTTGTTCGAGAAAACGCCGGACGGATATTCGGAGATTGCTTGATACGATACGCAAGAATAGTTTTTTTAGTAAGGAGATTTGAAGTATGCGTTCTTTATATGCAGTAGAACAAGTTGTCCCCCACAAAAACCCGTGGAATCAATTCATTGATCAGATATGGGATATGATTCGCGATACGGAAATGTGGACGTCGGCGTCTATGGTACTTCTGCGGATTATTTTGATCTTTGTCATCACCCGGCTCGTCTTGATCGTCGTCAACCGATTCATCGATCATGTGACGCACGAGAAAAAATCGAAGCGGTTAAAGCTGAGAGTAAGACGCGTTCAGACGATGGCCAGGTTGATGAAAAATACGGCTTCGTATATCTTTAATTTCATAGCGATCCTCCTCATCCTAGGAGAGTTTAATATTCAGATTGCGCCTTTACTCGCCGGCGCGGGTGTAATCGGGCTGGCCATCGGCTTCGGAGCTCAAAGTTTGGTCAAAGACGTCATTACCGGATTTTTCATTATTTTCGAGGATCAGTTTGCCGTAGGGGACGTCATTCAGTCGAAGGATTTCAAAGGGACGGTCGAGATGATCGGACTGCGCGCCACAAGGATAAGAAATTGGACGGGCGAGGTTCACATCATTCCTAACGGCCTCATTAATGAAGTGACGAATTTTTCCGTTAATCCTTTGCTCGCGGTTATCGACATAACGATTGCTTATGAGAACACGATTGAAGAAATGATGAATACGATCCGGGGCGTTCTCGTCCAAATTAACGATGCTAACATTACGGCTACACCCGAAGTGCTAGGCATCCAGACGTTGGCGCTGAACCAGATGACGATACGAATTACGGCCAGGTGTAAACCGAACACGACCGGAGAAGTGACCCGGTTAATTAACACGGAGCTTAAGAAGGCATTCGAAACGTCAAGGACGGAAGCGACTACGTAATGTCGTCAATAGGATCGAACATGCGGGGTCGGGGGAGGGAAACTTAATGGAGCGGAAACAGTTTGAACTCGGCGATATCGTGCTAATGAAGAAGCAGCATCCATGCGGAGCGAATGAGATGGAGATCATCCGTATGGGGATGGATATCCGGATCAAGTGCGTAAAGTGCAAACATAGTATTCTTCTTCCTCGCGCCAAGTTCGAGAAGAGCCTGAAGAAGGTTTTGAAGTCGGCCGGTGGGGATCCACAGGGAGAAGGGGAGTAAACAACGGAGCGAAAATATGGATGAACGATCCAGTTGCATGTCCGTCCATTATTTGATATTATTATTCTTGCTGCGGAGAGGTACCCAAGAGGCCCAAGGGGGTTGACTCGAAATCAACTAGGCGTCGCGAGGCGTGCGTGGGTTCGAATCCCACTCTCTCCGCCATATAAGAAAAACGAGCCCGATTCCTGAAAAGGAATCGGTTTTTTGCATATGGCGAGTGGGATGAGAACGGGCCGTTAAGCGAATATGCCAAAAGGCATGTTCGTAGGCCCCGGCGTGATAGTCGCATTGAGCGTGAATGTGCCGAAGGCCACTAACACGCAGAGACGGAGCGAATCCCACTCTCTCCGCCATATAAGAAAAACGAGCCCGATTCCTGAAAAGGAATCGGTTTTTTGCGTATGGCGAGTGGGATGAGAACGGGCCGTTAAGCGAACATGCCAAAAGGCATGTTCGTAGGCCCCGGCGTGATAGTCGCATTGAGCGTGAATGTGCCGAAGGCCACTAATACGCAGAGACGGAGCGAATCCCACTCTCTCCGCCATATAAGAAAAACGAGCCCGATTCCTGAAAAGGAATCGGTTTTTTGCATATGGGGAGTGGGATGAGAACGGGCCTTCTACGGAATATGTAGAGGGTCTATTTATGGTTCGTCGTATTTTTTGCGTTCATCAAACCTATGATCAGAACACAAAAATGCTCGATTCTGATTATGATCCTTAAACAATGACTCCTCATCAATGATGTTATATAATATAACAAATAAATGATATATATAACATAATCATAACGCAAAGGAGCGGGAACGATGTTTATTGAAGCAAATCCTTACGCGTACCCTTATAATGGCCAGCTGAGAGCCGATAATACGGCTCTGATCGTGATCGATATGCAAATCGACTTTTGCGGCAAAGGGGGTTATGTCGACCGAATGGGATACGATTTATCGCTAACTCGTCGGGCGATTGAACCCATCAAGCGATTGTTAAAGCTGACGAGAGAGATTCCGGGTTTCACGATTATTCATACTCGGGAAGGTCATCGTCCGGATTTATCCGATCTACCGGACAATAAGAGGTGGCGCAGCAAACAAATCGGAGCGGAGATCGGATCTCCGGGACCGGCGGGACGAATTCTCGTTCGGGGCGAGCCCGGCTGGCAGATCATCGAAGAGCTAGCTCCGATATCCGGCGAGATCATTATCGACAAACCGGGTAAAGGCAGTTTCTACGCGACGGATCTCGATCTCGTACTACGAACGAGGGGAATTCAGAACTTGATTTTAACGGGAATTACGACCGATGTGTGCGTGCATACGACCATGCGCGAAGCGAACGATCGGGGTTACGAATGTTTGATCTTAGAAGACTGTACGGGCGCAACGGATCCCGATAACCATTCAGCCGCACTTAAGATGGTGACCATGCAAGGCGGGGTGTTCGGTAGCGTATCCGATTCGGTTAAGGTGGCGGAGTCGCTTGCATCGTTATCCCTCAGCGAGCAGAGAGGCGGATGAACGATGAAACTCCAATTGCAGGATCAATCTACTCCATTGTCCATTGAGCAATTGCGCAACGCCTATCGATCCGGTGAAACCTCTCCGGAAGAAGTCGTAACGGAAATCATTCGGCGCGCCGAAGAGGACGCCGACAAGAACATATGGATTACTCCGCCGCGCATGGAGCGTATCCGCCCGTACCTCGATCGGCTCTCCGAACTAAATCCGTCCGTCTGTCCGCTATGGGGCATACCGTTCGGGATCAAAGACAACATCGATTGGGCGGGCATTCCGACTACGGCTGCATGTCCGGATTATCAATATGTGCCTAAGGACAACGCCACGGTCGTCGAGAGACTAATAGCGGCTGGGGCTATCCCGATCGGAAAGACGAATATGGACCAGTTCGCGACGGGTCTTGTAGGCGTCAGAAGTCCTTATGGCGAAACGCACAACGCTTTAAGGGGCGAACTTATTAGCGGAGGCTCTAGCTCCGGTTCGGCAGTGGCGGTCGCCCGCGGACACGTCGCGTTCTCCCTGGGAACGGACACGGCCGGTTCAGGGCGCGTTCCTGCATCGTTAAACGGGATATTCGGATATAAGCCCAGCCTTGGCTCTTGGCCGATCCGAGGAGTTGTGCCGGCAAGCGCAAGCTTGGATTGCGTAACGGCGTTCACGAATAGCCTGGAAGATGCGCTGGAAGTCGACCGCATCGTACGAGGACCGGATGAGTCGGATCCATGGTCGAAGGAACTGCCATTGCCTCAAGCGGCTATTCCTTGCAAGTTGTTATTGCCGGAAGGGTCGCTACACTTTTACGGACCCTATGCAAGTGAATACGAACAAGCGTGGAAGAAGGCGGTCCGACGTCTCGAGCAATTAAGGATTCCAATTGAGTATGTGGATGTTCGCGGTTTTCACCAGGCGGCGAACTTGTTGTACGGAGGGCCGTTCGTCGAGGAAAGATGGGCGGGTCTCGGTAGCTTCATAGATGCGCATCCCAACAGCGTATTGCCGGTTACGGAAAGAATATTGCGCTCGGGATCGGCTTCGAAATACGATGGAGCATCGGTGTTCCGCGCCATGCATGCTCTTCAGTCGATTAAGCTTGAGACGAACAAGCTGTTGAAGGGTGCGGTGCTTATCATGCCGACGGCGGGTGGAACCTGGACGCGGGAGCAAGTTCGCAATGACCCCATTAAGACGAATACGGAAATGGGAACCTATACGAATCATTGTAATCTGCTGGATTTGTTCGGGGTGGCCGTACCCGCGGAAGCTGCGGATGAGAAGCTGCCGTTCGGAATTACGATATTCTCTCTAGCTTCTAACGAAGGTTATGCGATTGGAGCGGCACAGTTCTTCGTAAGCGGAGAAGGACATAAAACAACGATGCAACCAACGCCTAAACATACGCTTGTGGCAGTTTGCGGCTTACACATGAGGGGATTGGCACTTGAGACGCAGATGCTGCAATACGGAGCAAGGTTTTTACGCGAAGACAGAACGGTTGAAAAGTACAGGATGTTTAAGCTATCGACCAACCCGGCTAAGCCAGGCTTAGTTAAACGACCCGAAGACGGCAAATCCATTGCTCTTGAGGTGTGGGAAATGCCGCTCGATAAGTTCGGGCATTTCGTGGCTAACATACCGGCACCTCTTGGGATAGGCAAGGTCGAACTAGAAGATGGAACGGAAGTTCCCGGGTTCGTCTGCGAACCCTATTCGACTAGAGGATCCGAGGATATCACCGACTATGGGGGCTGGAAATCAGTAAAGTGAATGATCCGCGTGAGGCGCGCTAGATAAGGATGCGGGCAAAATCGTTCCCCAATCTCCCAAATTACCTTAAAGCGATCGACCGGATTCGGGTTCCGATATCCGGTCTTATTTGTTTTGTGGTAAAGTTTGGGTAACGCTTGATCAAGCTAGGTCGAGCCCGAACGGAGAATCGTATGCTAACGTCTAGAAGAGTAGTTCTCATCCTCATATCGTTCTTATTAGTTCTGCTTGGCGTGCGGCTCGTCTGGATATTTTATCTCACTCCGCAGAATATAGCTCAGACCGTCCAAGGTGTCGCGGATCTGAGAGATCGGGAACTCGATTCGGAAGGGTTAATCTCGCTGAGGGGCGAATGGGAGTTTTACCAGAATCAATTGATCATGGATAATAACGGAGCGCTTCCGTCCCCGACGGAGAGAACCATGTTGCAGGTGCCCGGAAAATGGAATGGACCGCCGTTCGGTTACGGCTCTTATCGGCTGCGAGTGTTGGTTAACGGCGACGCGGAGCAAATATACGGAATTAAGGTACCGATGATCCCCTCGTCATCGGAATTGTTCGTTAATGGGAAAATGTTGGGGCGTTCGGGCGAGACGGGCGAAAGCGCGGACGACTATACGGCGAGGAACGTTCCTTACACGGCAATCTTCGCATCTGATCGGGAGGAAATCGAGATCGTCGTTCAAGTGGCGAATTTCGATGACCGGTTGGGGGGAGGAATCTTCGGGCCGATTGTATTCGGCGACGGCATCTCGATTAGTCAGAATGCGCAAATGTCTTCCTGGCTGCAAATAAGCTTATGTCTGATTTTATTGGTACATGCAGCCTATTCCGTCATTTTATATTTCATGGGAGTCCGCCAGCGTGGGTTGCTTTATTTTTTCGGACTTGTCGTTTGCGCGATGATCTCTACCTTGATCGACGATAGTCAACTGCTTCTCGTGTGGTTTCCGATCGACAACGACTGGAGCTATAGGATTTTTTATATCGTCTATCTTGGGATTGCGGGATTTCTTATGCAATTCATGAGTTATCTTATGCCAGGAAGCGGGAGAAAGCGGGGTTTGCGAGCCTATACGACAGTCTGCGTCGCATATTCGTTGGCTGCTCTATTCTTGCCCGTTAATTGGCTGACGAGGATGGATGCTCTTCATACTATCATCATCATGATCCCTTATTTGGTCATTTCCGTGCTCGCTTTCCGGAGCGTGACGAAAGGGAATAAAGACACGATCTTTATTTTGATGGGAGTAAGCGCCGTAACGTTTAACATCATCTGGGGACTCATCAGAGCATCGTTTTGGCAGGAAATGGGTTTTTACCCGATGGATATGATCGCCGCTTTTGTTGCTTTTGCATCGTACTGGTTCAAGAGATACCTTAGGACATCCGAGCAAACGGTCAAGCATGCCATGAAAATGATGGAGGAAGATAGGCTGAAAGACCAGTTCCTGGCCAGAACGTCCCATGAATTGCGCAATCCGCTTCACGCTATGCTGAACATAGGCCATTCGCTGCTTAGAGGCAACGGCAACTATGACGAAACCGCTAATCGCGAAAACATGGAGCTATTGGTCTCCGTTGGCAAAAGAATGTCGTTGTTGCTGAACGATTTGCTCGACCTCGCAAGGCTGAAAGAGAACCGCATCAATCTGCAACTTCGCGCGGTCAACGTCCAAGGCGTCGTTTCGGGCGTCCTGGACATGGTGAGGTTTATGACGGAAGGAAAGCCGATTCAATTGATCAATCGGGTTCCGGACGATTTCCCTCCCGTGGTCGCCGACGAGAATCGCCTCGTTCAAATCTTGTTTAACCTTCTGCACAACGCGGCGAAGTTTACGAACGAAGGATACATCGCGGTCGACGCATCCTTTCGCAATGGACAAGCCTATGTTGCGGTGTCGGACACCGGCATTGGCATGAACGAGGACACGAAGCAAGTCCTGTTCGAGCCTTACGAGCAGGGGCGCGGCCCGATTCAAGCCGGAGATGTGAGCGGACTTGGGCTAGGGCTGAGCATTTGCAAGCAACTGGTGGAGTTACATCGGGGCACGATATCGGTAACTTCATCTCCGAACGAAGGATCGGAGTTTACCTTTACTCTACCGATATCGGATGAGGACGTACCGCAGGATGAAGTTACTCGGGAGGAAGTTCCCGCGAAGGCTTTAGTAATGCCGGACGTTATGAAAGAGACCGCCGCGGCGTTGCTGGCTTCGGGTCCGGAACTTTACAAACGGGATCCTGCGGACATAGCGAATATTCTGGTCGTCGATGACGACCCGGTGAATTTACGCGTCCTAGAAGAGGTTCTCGCGATGGAAAGCTACGAGATCACCAAGGCGAAGAACGGGAATGAAGCCATAGCTATACTGGCGACGAAAGAGTGGGATCTGGTCATCGCGGACGTCATGATGCCGCGAATGTCGGGGTTCGAATTGTCTCGCGCGATCCGCGAACGTTATAAAATAGCTGAACTTCCGATTTTGCTTCTGACCGCTCGGGGTCAACCGGAAGATATCGAAGCCGGCTTCCAAGCAGGGGCAAACGATTACTTAGTTAAACCGGTGGACGCTATGGAATTGAAATCCCGCGTACGGGCGTTAACGGACGGCAAGAAATCATTCCGCGAAAGGTTACGGATGGAAGCCGCATGGCTTCAAGCTCAAATCCAGCCGCATTTCCTGTTTAACACGCTCACTTCGATCGCCGCGTTAAGCGAGCTGGATACGGTAAGGATGCGCACGTTGGTCGAAGTATTCGGCAATTATTTACGGGCGAGCTTCGATCCGCGGAATTTGGAGCGGATCGTGCCTTTGCGGCATGAGTTGGATCTCGTTCGATCTTACCTGTACATAGAGAAAGAACGATTCGAGAATCGATTACAAGTGGAATGGGATGTCGATGAAAGTATTCACTTAACGGTTCCGCCCCTTTCGATCCAGCCCCTCGTCGAGAACGCGGTCCGACACGGCATTATGAAGCGCGTTGGCGGCGGCAAGATCCGAATCCGAATCGTCGAGTACGAGGATTGCGCGGAAGTCCGAATCGAGGACGACGGCGTGGGGATGGACGAGAGCACCCGGCGGCGGTTGTTGGACGACCATGGCGGCCAAGATCGGGGAATCGGCTTGCGCAATACGAATCGGCGGCTTAAGCAGTTATATGGTCAAGGTTTGCGGATTATCAGTTCCCCCGGTAGCGGCACGACAATCATTTTCATGGTAAAAAAGGCGAAATTCTAAAACGGATACAGGCCCCTTCTTCAAGGCGAAAGGCCCATGGGGGCCGGTACATCCTCTCTTCATCCCTCCTTAACAACACCCCCCTTGGGTTTTAATTCCCTCCTTCATCATGCCAATTTAATGTTATGTATATGTAATGTTTGTTACTCATACACAGAAAATAGTCCAATATTTTGTTCTTATCGTATAAAGATAATGACATAAAACTGATATATAATCGTATTAGCAAAGGGAATTAAAAATATATGTAAAGTTATATAACATACAAAAGGGGGACCAAGATGAAAAATGACAACGTTCATGCTCCCTATCTTCTCAAAGCAGTGGCACTCACCAAACGATTCGGATCGCTCGTCGCTAACCGCAACATAGACTTGGAGGTTAATCCGGGGACGATCCATGCGATTCTAGGGGAAAACGGGGCAGGGAAGAGTACGCTCATGAAAATGCTCTACGGCGTATACGAGCCCGACGAAGGCGAAGTGTTCATGGACGGAGAACGGGTGTCCCTTCATCCGCCGACGAAAGCCCGAGCAAGGGGCATCGGAATGGTGTTTCAAGATTTCCGGGTCGTGCCGGCATTGACGGTATTGGATAACATCGCGCTCGCGGTAGAGTCGGGATGGCGATTCAACCGGAAGAAGCTTCGTCAACGGATCGTGGACACTTCGGCTAAATACGGGCTTGCGGTCGATCCCGACGCCTATGTCTGGCAGTTGGATCTCGGTCAACGGCAAAGGCTGGAAATCGTGAAGGTGCTTCTCGCTCCCGGAACTCGAATCATTATTTTCGATGAACCAACTAGCGTATTAGTGCCCCAAGAAGTAGAGGCTTTCCTGAAGATGCTCGACCTGCTCCGCCAAGACGGTTACGGCATTCTGCTTATTACGCACAAGATTAACGAGGTGCTCGCCTGCGCGGATCGAGTAAGCGTGCTAAGAAGCGGGCAAATCACGTATACGGCAAATCGCGAAGAGGGCTTGGCGGGTGACGCCCTAATCGCCGCCATGATGGGCGACAAGACATTAAAGCCGGTCGTCAAACCGAGCGCCGATGGCGATAGAAAATCGGAAGTCGCGTTGCAGATTACGAACGGGACGATTAGCGGAGACCATGGCGAGTCGGTACTCGGAGATCTTCGTCTGACATTGCCGAAAGGTCAAATTATCGGGGTCGCCGGAATATCCGGAAGCGGGCAGCGCGAGCTGGCGGAGGTGTTATTCGGATTAAGAAAGCTGACTACAGGTCAGATCTCCATCGGCGGCAAAGAGATGCAAGCGAACGCCAAAGCGTTCATGGACGCGGGGGTGAGCTTTGTCTCGGAAGATCCGATCAAGGAGTCGGTCATCCCCGGATTTACCATTATGGAGCATATGGTGCTCGACGGAATCCGGCTTAAACCTAAAGGAGCCGGAATCGATTGGAAAGAAGTGAAAGGCGAACTAGACGGTAGCGAAGAAGCGAAAGCACTTGCTCTCGCGGATGGCAACCGGAGGGCGGATACGTTATCCGGCGGCAACGTGCAACGGATGGTGCTCTCGCGGGCGCTGATCCGCAAGCCGGAAATCTTGATCGTCAGTTATCCGAGCAGGGGGCTTGATATCGGGACGACGCGCACGATCCAGCAGCATCTCATCGAGCTTGCCGAGCAGGGAACAGCGATTATTTTATTTTCCGAAGACTTGGACGAATTGTTTAAGCTATCCGACCAATTGGTCGTTTTGTCCGGGAAGCGGCTCATCGGACCCTATCTTCCTTCCGAAACCGACGTTACCGAAATCGGATACCGCATGTTGAAAGGAGAATCTGCGTGAAACAACAAGCGAGCACAAGCACGAATACGATCGCGTTGTCCGCCGGAAGTTATTCCTTTCTAGCCCGCGTCAAGCCTTGGGCGATTCAAGCTTTAATTATGATCGCGCCGTTCGTCGTTTATGGATTGTTCTTGCTCTGTTATGAAGTTAACCCGGTCGAGTTGTACGTTTCGATGGTGAAATCCACGTTCGGCGATCTGTACGGGTTCGGGGAAGTGTTGTTAAAAGCCACTCCGTTCATTCTGACGGGTCTTGCGGCGGCCCTTCCGGCCAAAGCGGGTTTGGTAAACGTCGGAGGCGAAGGACAGCTTGCCATCGGGGCATTATTCGCGACTTGGTTCGCGGTATTTTATCTGAATGATTTTCCGGCGTGGCTCGGCATTCCGCTCATGATGATCGCCGGTGCGTTAGGCGGAGCCGTCTGGGCGGGCTTGGTTGCCGTATTGAAGGTGAAAGGCCGTCTGAACGAAACGATAACGAGCGTTCTGCTTAACTACGTCGCCACGTTCACCGTCGGGTTCTTCGTACACGGTCTGTTGAAAGACAAGGAGTCCTTTAACTGGCCTTTCTCCCCGGAGATCGCTTCATCCCTTAGGCTTCCGATTATTAACGGGACTCGGTTACACATCGGCTTCGTTGTCGCATTGGTACTTGCGGTGCTCGTCTGGTACGTCTTAACGAGGACGCGACTTGGATTCCGCATCCGAGTGCTCGGCAGCAATCGGCTTGCGGCAGAGCGCGCCGGCATGAACATCAACAAGATGTATTTCTGGGTACTCATTGCCGCAGGAATGCTGGCAGGCATAGCGGGGATGATTGAAATTGCCGGCATAGAAGGAAGGCTGCGCGCCTCTACCGGAGCCAACTTCGGGTATCTCGGCTTTCTAGCCGCGATGATGGCGTGGAACAAACCTTTGCGACTGATCGTAACGGCGTTCCTGCTCGGGATGATCAGCGTTGCGGGGAACACGCTCGAGATCAGCTCGGGATTGCCGTCCTCCTCCGTTAACATTCTGATGGCGCTCGTTCTGTTCTTCATTCTCGGCAGCGGAAGGTGGGCTAAGCGATGATTGCGGATATTTTGACCGGAGCGATTCGGTCCGGAACGTCGGTTATGCTGGCAAGTCAGGGCGAACTCGTATCCGAGAGAGCCGGGGTCATCAACCTCGGTACGGAAGGTTCGATGCTGGCGGGAGCGTTAGGAGGCTTCGCGGTGACGGTATGGACCGGGAATCCTTGGCTCGGGGCATTGGCGGGAGGGCTATGCGGTTTGTTGATCGCATCGATCCATGCTTTTCTCGTCTTAAGCTGCGGAGCCAATCAATTGGCTACCGGCCTTACGATTATGTTTTTCGGAATGGGGGTGACGGCGTTCTTCGGACGGGATTTCGTCAGTCAACAGATCGTCGGCTTTAACCCCGTTGCACTTCCGGGGTTGTCGGACATTCCGTTCATCGGACCGATTTTGTTTAACCATGATCCGTTGACCTACTTGTCCATCTTGCTTGTTCCTCTCTTGTGGTACGTGATCTTTCGTACCCGGGTCGGCATTATGCTAAGAACCGCCGGGGAACGGGAGGAAGTGTTGTTCGCCAGCGGCGTGAACCCTAAGCTCGTTCGTTATTTAGCGGTATTGGCGGGCGGATTCTTGGCCGGAATCGGCGGCGCGCAGTTATCGATCGCTTATACGCATAGCTGGGTTGAGAATATGACCGCAGGCCGGGGTGTAGTCGCCGTCGCTCTTGTTATTTTCGCCTCATGGAAACCGGCAAGAGCGATGCTGGGAGCTTACTTGTTCGGAGCCGCGCAGGCGTTGCAATTGACCGTTCAGCAGCAAGGGCTCGCGATTTCTCCGTTTTTCCTGTTCATGGTTCCTTATCTATTAACGTTGCTTGCTCTGTTGATCGTGGAGCGAAGGAAGAAGAGTCAGACGCCGGAGGCTCTAGGCAGGGTGTTCGCAGGGGAAGCGGGCGGATGACTGCCGAAGAAGCGAAGAAAACTGCCGAACCGGCACAAAGAGACGATGGCATGACGCACTAACCTAAATAGAAAAAACAAAGTGGAGGGAACCATCATGAACAAAATCGTAAAAAGAAAAGCTAGAAGTCTTTTTCTTGGCACCTTGGCCCTTATTATGTTGATCACCGGTTGCAGTCAGCCAGGAAACGAAAGCAACGGCTCGGCAAGCGGCTCTCCGGAAGGTTCGGCAACGGCAAACGCGGAGCAGGATAGCAAGATGGGAACGGGAGGAAGCGCGATCGGCTTTATCTTCGTCGGAACGAAAGACGACTACGGGTATAACCAAGCGGCTTATCTCGGAAGCGTGGCGGTGGAGAAAGCTTATCCCGACATGAAGGTGCTGCGCGCGGAGAACGTGCCGGAGACGGCGGAAGCGGAACGCGTCATGGAGCAAATGATCAAAGACGGCGCGAAAATCATTTTCCCGACCTCGTACGGACATCTGGAACCGGCTCTTAACGTGGCCAAGCGCCACCCGGACGTCGTGTTTTTCCACCAAGGCGGATTGAAGACGGCCAACAACGTCGGTACGTACTTCGGCACGATCTGGGAACCGGTATACCTTGCGGGGATAGCGGCAGGCAAAATGTCCAAAACAGGTAAGCTCGGTTACATCGTCTCCGTTCCGATTCCTCAAGTGTTGCTTAACGTTAACGCCTTTACGCTCGGTGCCAGATCGGTTAATCCGGAAGCGACGACGTCCGTCGTGTTCACGGGAAGCTGGTGCGATCCGGGCCAACAAGCGAATGCGACCAACTCGTTGATCGATAGCGGCATCGACGTGCTTAGCTTACATCAAGATTGCATGAAGACGGTGATCGAAACCGCGGAACGCCGCGACGTGATGACGGTAGGCTACCATGCGGACGCTTCTTCGCTTGCTCCGAACGGATGGATTACGGGCTCGTTATGGAACTGGCCGGACCTGTTCGTCGATATGGTCAAAACAGCGCAAGAAGGCGGATTTAAAGGCAGTAAATACGACGGAAAGTATCGCGGAACGCTGGCGGACAACGTCGTGCAAATGGGTTCCTTCGGCGCCAAGGTTCCGGCGGACGTCGTTCAGTTCGTAGAGGACAAGAAGGCCGAGTTGTTGGGCGGCACGTTGAAACCGTTCATCGGTCCGGTTAAAGATCAATCGGGAACCGTGCGGATCGCGGAAGGGGAAACGCCGACCGTCGAGGCGTTGGAAGGTTCGGATTATCTCGTAGAAGGCGTTATCGGCAGCATTCCTAAATGACGGGACATAGTCGCGAAATGGATTGGAGCAATCGCTTATGAGTGGACTGGGAGGGCTGAACAAGAGCCCGGATGGCGTTGTCATCGGTTTGGTGCAAATGAAGCTTCCCGTCGTGGAGACGCCGGCGCAGCTAGAGGAGCAGACTCGGAGAATCGTAGAACTAACGGCGAAGGCTAAGCGCGGATTGCGTAACATGGATCTCGTCGTGTTCCCGGAATACTCGTTGCATGGCCTGTCGATGAATACGGATCCGGCCATTATGTGCCGGGTCGACGGTCTGGAGGTTGAGGCTTTCCGTCAAGCTTGCCGGGACAACCGGATTTGGGGTTGCTTTTCGATCATGGAGGCGAACCCGAACGGCAACCCATACAATACGGGACTTATTATTGACGATCAGGGCGAGATCAAGCTGAATTATCGCAAGCTGCATCCTTGGGTTCCGGTTGAGCCTTGGGAGCCCGGAGATCTCGGTATTCCGGTATGTGACGGGCCTAACGGAAGTAAACTCGCTCTTATTATTTGTCACGATGGAATGTTCCCGGAGATGGCTAGGGAGTGCGCGTATATCGGCGCGGATATTATGATTCGCACGGCTGGATACACCGCGCCGATTCGCCACTCTTGGCAAATCACGAATCAAGCGAACGCCTTTTGCAATCTCATGTATACCGCGTCGGTGTGCATGAGCGGGAGCGACGGCACGTTCGATTCGATGGGCGAAGCGATGATCGTCGGTTTCGACGGCGTACCGCTCGTTACGGGCGGAGGCAGGCCGGACGAGATCGTCGCGGGAGAGGTTCGTCCGTCGCTTGTCCGCGAAGCGCGGCGCCTATGGGGCGTGGAGAACAATATGTATCAGTTTGCGCACCGCGGGTACGTTGCGGTAGATGGCGGCGCGGGAGATTGTCCGTACACGTACATGAAAGATTTAGTGAACGAGCGCTATAGATTGCCTTGGGAAGACGAGGTTGTCGTAAAAGACGGGACATCGGAAGGGTATCCGAAGCCGGTGCGTAAATATGCAGGGAGGGTACGGGAATCATGACGGAAAAACACACAACGGTGAAAACGGCGGAAGCGATGGAATGGTCGCCGATGCCGGATCACGTCGCCCTCTATCATCGCGAGATTCTGTCGGCTGCCGATGCGGACGAGATGGGGGTACGGGCTAGCTCGGTATTATGGGAGAAGATCGGCGTCGGCGGCGCCGTTCTTCCTCATTATCATAATGTAGCGGAGATCATTCATATTACGGTAGGCAAAGTACGGCTGCTATGTAACGGGGAGTGGAAATCTTACGCGGCAGGGGATACGTTTCTTGTGCCTGCGGGAGTCGTCCATTCGGTTGCCAACGACGATACGGTGCCGACGGAGCAGATTAGCATCTTCCTACCAGTAGAGGAGCAAGCACCTGGTAATCGATTCTTCGAAACGACGAAGGTACCGATTCCGACCGAACGGCAGTTGCAAGGCGGAAAGTAGGAAGGATAGGGAAGAGGGAGAGGGAGAGGGATGCCAGATGAAGACGGTGAGGGAGGCTCTTCCTTATGCGTTTGATTTTGACCCGGTACGAACGGCGCTAGTCGTCATCGACATGCAGAACGATTTCTGCTCGGCTGGCGGATTCGGGGAAAAGCTCGGCAACGACATCACGCCTACTCGAGCGATTATCCCCGTCATTCAGAAGCTGCTTCAAGTTGCCCGCGATGCAGGTATCCTGATCGTTCATACGCGGGAAGGACATCTGCCGGATCTGTCCGATTGCCCGCCGGCTAAGCTCGAGCGGAGCAAGAGGATGGGAGCGGGAATCGGGGACGAAGGTCCGATGGGCCGAATCTTGATTCGCGGGGAGCAGGGTCACGCGATCGTCGCGGAGTTAGCGCCGCTTGAAGACGAAGCGATTATCGACAAGCCGGGCAAAGGCGCGTTCTACAAGACGGAACTAGAGCATTTGCTAGAACGGAACGGAATCGAGTCTCTGGTGCTGTGCGGCGTTACGACTCATGTATGCGTGCATACGACGCTGCGGGAGGCGAACGATCGGGGGTATCGCTGTCTAGTGTTGGAAGACGCGACGGCCGCATTCGATCAAAGCGATCATCAAGCCGCTATTCATATGGTGCGGCAACAGGGCGGTATTTTCGGATGGACGTCGGGGGCGGAGTCTCTTATTGCGGTAATAGAGCGGTAATTTAAGGGCGATGAATGATGGAAATGATGCGCCGATGAAGAAGATGAGAAGAGAAAATGATGAGATTATTGCGCCGGTGAAATTGATGAAACGATGCAGATGGTGTGCCGGTGATGACAACAAGGACAGCTTTTACAGGGAAAGGAATGCGCGGCGATGGACGACCCGATCAGAGAAGGCTTTACGGTCAAATCCTTGTTCGATGTTCCTCAATTCAAGGATGCCGTTCTTCTAGGCGGCGAAGCGGGCTTAAACAGCTTGATTAGCCGCATCAACGTAATGGAGGTTCCCGACGTCATCGACTGGGTGCGGCCCGGCGAACTGCTCATGACGACGGGATATCCGTTTAAGCACGACCCCGAAGTGCTTGTGCCGCTCATCGAGCAATTGGCGAGCAAGGGCGTCGCAGCGCTCGGCGTGAAGACGAAACGTTTCTTCGACGAAGTGCCTGCCGCCGCGATCGAAGCCGCCAACCGGTACGGCATGCCGCTAATCGAGCTGCCGCCGGGCACGACGTTCTCGGATGTCGTTCGCGAAGTCATGGAGCGGGTGCTCGTCTCCGAATCGAAAGATCTTACGATTCTCCAAGGTCGCGTTCAACGCCTGTCCCACGTGCTGCTACACGGGGACGGGCTTTCCTCGTATTTGAATCATTTGCAGGTCATGATCCGCAATCCGGTAATCCTGCTGGATCCTCATAACCGCAGAACGGGATCTCCGGATGCGGAGAAACTGTTCGAGCTCATTGAGGAAACGGAATGGGTTAAATTCCGCGAGGATCAGACGCCGGAGACGAACGTGTTGCAGATCGGAGAACGGAGCGTTCGCGTTCATGTCGCGACGGTACCGGATGGACAAGTCCGTTCGTACCTCTTGTTGATTCTCGAATATTCGGCCGAATACGGAGCGGTCGATACGCTTACGATCAACTGGGCGGGACGGTTGCTTGGATTCGAGATCAGCAACATGCAGGCGAGGAAAAATATCGAGGTCAAATATTTCGATCAGTTTCTGCAAGATTGGCTGGCGGGGCGCATCGTGTCGACGGTCGATCTGAGGCTTCGCGCGGAAGCTTGCGGATGGCCGCTAGCGGAGGACGCAGTCTATTTAGCCGGGGTCGTGTCGTTCTGGGAGCGGAAGCCGGAGGTCAAATCGCTGCAAGAGCTGGCGAAACGGCTTAATTGGGAAAGCGATTCCCGCGGAAGCGATCTGAAGTGGACGGTGCTGGAAGGGGAGTTAGTCGTTCTATTTACGCTGAGGAGCGAGGAGATCGGAGGACTCCATGCTAGACAACAGCTGACCGGGAACTTATGGACGATCTTGAGACCGATGATTCAAGAGAAGCAGGTATCGTTGTGCTTAGGCAGAGAGGTTAGCCGTCAAGCGGAGGTGTCCGGCAGTTATCGCGATGCGAAACGAGCCGCCGACATCAGGCGCGTCTGCAGGCTGAAGGATGAGACGCTTCGGTACAACGAGCTTGGCGTCTACTTGTTGCTCTATCGGCTGCAAGGAACCGACGAAATGGAAGAGTTTCAGCGACTTTACTTGAATCCTTTGCTAGAATTGGACGCCAAACAGCAGGGGGCGCTATTGAATACGCTTCGGACGTACTTCGATTGCAACTGCAACGCGAAAGAAACGGCCGAGCGGATGTACCTTCACTACAATACGATCAACTACCGGCTCGACCGGATCAAGAACGAGCTAGGCTTAAGGTTGGATGACCCGGAAACCAAGCTGCTGCTTCAATTGGCGATCAGGTCGAACGATATTGAATGAGGAAAAGGGGACTAATTCGCAACCTAGTACGCATATCGATCATTTTGAACGTATGGCTGCCTTTAGTCCGTTGTGGATTAATGGGATTAGTTTCTAACGGCGGCCGCAGCCGCTATTTCGTCGGAAACAATTGTTTTGAAAACCTAACGGAGCTGCACGGCGTTATTTATACCCAAATGGCATGATTTCACTGGAAAACATACAAATAAGAGCGTCCATTTCCGTTAGATTTTGAAAAACGCTTTTTTGAGCAAAATAACGTCCGTAGCTTCCGTAAGCTGTAAGCTAGTGTTGTAAGAGCAGTAAGTCTGAGTATTGATACGACGAGCAAACGTGTGTAGGAGCAACAAGATAAAAGCAAAATAACGAAGAACCCTTCACAGGGTTCTTCGGGCGACGTTTAATGAGTTGCATTCGAAATTCGTAACCATGACGTTGCTGATTTAACTCAGCGCTTCGGTTGTCCGGAAATTGTTAACCCTGTGTTGCAGACGAATAGTCTTTAGCACAACGCCTCGCTTCCGTAGCCTACTCCGATTGGAACGTTTCCTCTTGCGGTTGTTGCGCCCAGTCGTTCAAGGGAACCACACCTCTCGTTTTCCGTCGCCGAGATATAGAATGGCTTAAATCCTCCCGCAATATGCATGCCGATGAAATAAAGTTCTAATGGAACTGTTTCATTTTTTTCCACTTGCGATTGTGGTTAGAGGTTTTGGGGAATTTCTGACCTTTGCGCAATACGACATGCTGGGGGTCGTTAATCCCCATATGGAAGGCATCTTCTCCGACCTCCATATACTCTCCGTCATTCGGAGCACGCTGTCCGGGTTCGAACTGCGTCTGTTCGCCCATTGTCATCACCCCCTGTCTAAAGGATAGTGTAGCGCGAAACTTCTTGCGGTATTCGGGCTATTGTGATAAAGTATTCAGGCATGCGAATTTAACGCATGCTCCTTGCTTCCCAGCCGGTTGACAAGCTCATCGGTATACCAAGTGGGGGGCCAAAGACCTTAAGGAGGTGAACGGAAGATGCGCAACTACGAGTTGATGTACATCATCCGTCCGGACGTGGAACAAGAAACCGTTCAAGCTGTCGTGGAAAAATTCCAGGGCATCATCGGGAACGGCGGAGAGATCGTGAAGCACGACATTATGGGTAAACGTCGTTTAGCTTACGAAATCAACAAACACCGCGATGGGACGTATGTGTTGGTTCATTTCTCGGCGACGTCAGATGTTGTGACGGAGTTGGAACGCGTTCTGAAGATTACGGATGAAGTTATCCGTCATATGGTCGTCAGAGAACAAATCGCGTAAGTAGCCACACTGTACCAGGCGGATAACCGCCGCAAGCCTAATGTCATGTCTAGTGGAGGGAAGCCGCGATGTTGAATCGAGTTATTCTCATAGGGCGCCTGACCAAGGATCCCGAATTGCGTTACACGCCTGCAGGCGTAGCCGTTACCCAATTTACTTTAGCGGTAGACCGTCAGTTCTCCGGCAGTAAAGAAGAGCGCGAAGCGGATTTTATCCCGATCGTAACGTGGAGACAGTTAGCCGAGACGTGTGCGAATTATCTTCGTAAAGGCCGTTTGGCCGCCGTGGAAGGCCGCATTCAAGTGCGCAACTACGAGAACAACGAAGGCCGACGCGTATATGTAACGGAAGTTATCGCCGATAACGTTCGATTCCTGGAATCAGCCAACCGCGAGGGCGGCGGAGGACAAGGAAGAGAAGAAGGTTCCGGCGGCAACCCGGGTGCAGGCGGAGGCGGGTACGGAGGCGGCAACCGCAGCTCTGGCTCTCGCAACAGCGGCAACAATAGTGATCCCTTCGCCGATGACGGGCGACCGATAGATATATCGGACGATGATTTGCCATTTTAACTGGAAAGGACGGATAACAAATGAGCGAACAACAAACAGCAGCACCAGCACGTGAAGAGCGCCCTGCGCACAGCCGTACAGGCGGCGGTGGCGGAGATCGCGGTGGAGACCGTGGCGAACGTGAGCCCCGTAAATTCCGCCGTGGCGGCCGTAACAAACGTAAGAAAGTTTGTTACTTCACTGTAAATAAAATCACTCACGTGGATTACAAAGAGTTGGACTTGCTTCGTAAGTTCATCAGCGAGCGCGGCAAAATCTTGCCACGTCGCGTGACCGGAACGAAAGCGAAATACCAACGCATGTTGACTGTGGCGATCAAACGCGCACGTCAAATGGCTTTGCTTCCTTACACGACTGAGTAGTCGTTTCGAGAGCTCCCGTTCTACGGTTTCCGTAGATTCGGGAGCTTTTTTGTTTTTCACAGATAGATGAGTTTTACTAAAGAGAGATAACGCTTACATAAAGTGGCATCTTCGACCAAATGAAACCGGTTGCAAATTTATTTTCGACATGTTATAGTTTGAATCAGAAACCGCTTTCTGAAACACAAGAAATTGTGTAACCGGTTTCTGAAATGAAATCGGATACAAGAAACGACGGTGAACAGGGCGAATGAAACCAAATATTGACCACGTCGCGGAGCGAGCGCAAGTATCCAAGGCGACCGTGTCCCGAGTGCTTAACAACAATCCTCAAGTCAAGGGGGAGATCAAAGAACGCGTACTTCGCGCGATAGAAGAGCTCGGTTACCGTCCTAGCGTTATCGCGAGAAACTTGGCGACGAACCGGACGAATAACATTGGACTGATCCTTCCGGATATTACGAACCCGTACTTTCCAGTACTGGCTCGCGGGATCGAGGATGCTGCCCACAGACTCGGTTATACGCTTTTTATCGGCAATACTGATAATGATCCGAAAATAGAGCAGGATATTATTTACAAAATGGTGGAACAACAGGTAGGGGGGATTGTGCTGATCTCTTCGACGCTCGATGAGAAGACGGTCAACGAGCTGACTAGTCTGCATACGCCAATCGTACTCTGCGACCGACTCATTGAGGACAAGCCGTTCGACGCGGTGTCGATCGATAACTATAAAGCGGCACAAGATTCGATCAACTACTTGATCGAGCGGGGGCACACCCGAATCGCTCATCTCGCCGGTCCTAAAAATATTCAATCGGCGGTAAGTCGAAGAACGGGTTATATGGATGCTATGCATGCGGCAAATCTTGAACCATTCGTCAGCGTAGGCACATTCAGCTACGAGTCGGGCGTGCACCAGATGGGCGCCGTGATTGACGAGTATGCGCCGACGGCCATTTTCGCGGCGAACGATCTATTGGCGCTAGGCGCGATGCAGGAAATCCATCGCCGTGGATTGCGAGTGCCCGAGGATATTTCGATCATCGGTTGCGATGACATTGCGTTCTGCGCCATGTCGCGACCAACGCTGAGCACGATTTCGATACCTGCCTATCAGATTGGAGTCACCGCTGTGCAGCTGTTAGATGATCAGATGAAGGGGGTGAGGTCGGGCTCAAAGAACGTGATTTTGGAGCATAAGCTTATACACAGAGAATCATGTAATGGGGTGGACCAGAAATGAGTGCAAGTATTGTGGTTGTGGGGAGCCTGAATATGGATATGGTGGTCAGCCTAAACCATCGTCCGGATCGGGGAGAAACCGTATTAGGTACCGATTTCTTCATGAACGTAGGAGGTAAAGGCGCCAATCAGGCAGTCGCGGCCTGCAAGCTCGGGGCTGACGTGGCCATGATTGGAAAAGTGGGCGGCGACTTGTTCGGCGACCAACTGCTTGCCAATCTGGAAGAGGTCGGAGTCGATTGTAGCGTAATCGAGAAAGTGGCTGGGGAAGCGACGGGCGTCGCGTTCATCACATTGGATCCGCAAGGGGACAATAGCATCGTCGTTGCTGCGGGGGCCAATCTGTTGCTAACTCCGGAGGACGTGCGCAAGCAAGAAGATCTGATTAAGCAGGCTAAGCTGCTCATGGTGCAGCTTGAAATTCCGCTTGAAACCGTGAAGGAAGCGATTACGATCGCGAAGCGGCATCAGGTTCCGGTACTGCTGGATCCTGCGCCTGCGCAACCGCTGCCGGAAGAGTTACTGGCGATGGTGGATTATATTCTGCCTAACGAGAAGGAAATTACCCAGTTGACGGGTGTTAAAGTTTCCGACCAGTTAACCGCGAAGCTTGCGGCTGTCGAATTGATCAACCAAGGCGTATCGACCGTGTTTGCTAAGCTAGGGGAAAAAGGCGTAGTCGTCGTAGGGGCGAATCGAACCTTCTTCGTGGAAGCTTACAAAGTGAATGCCGTAGATTCTACGGCGGCCGGCGATGCTTTTGCCGGTGCGGTAGGAGCGGCGATCGTAAGCGGGAAAGACATCTGGGCGGCAGCGAAATTCGCCTCCGCCATCGGCGCGATGACAACGACGCGCAAGGGAGCGCAAGCTTCCATGCCGTTGCTTGAGGAAGCCGAGCAATTCATTAAACAAGCAGCACACAACCAGTGATTAAAGGGGAGTTCTACAACATGAAGACTAAAAAATTCAGCTTGCTAAGCGTAATCGTTCTTTCAATCGTTTTGGTTATTTCGGGATGCGGCAATTCGAATAATAAATCCAGTGAATCTCCGGCAGCATCTCCATCAGCTTCGCCGTCTGCGTCTAACGGGTCTGCACCGGCGCCGGCTTCTGACATTAACGCCCTTTACTATGTAAACAGTACGCTTGGCGACAAGAGCTTCTTCGACTCTGCGCAAGCGGGTATGGATAAAGCAGTCAAAGAACTTGGAATTAAAGCTAAAACGGTTGAAGGCGGAGCTAACTCCGCGGACTGGGCATCCGGTCTGGAAGCCGTAGTGGCTAGCAATAAATATAACGTCGTTGTCGTCGGTACGAGCCAAATGATCGATGTGACGAAGGATTTGGCTTCACGCTATCCCGATATCAAGTTCATCTTCTTCGATGATTTAATCGAAGGCGTTCCTAACGTTTATTCGATGCTTTACTCGCAAAGCGAAGGTTCGTTCCTTGCCGGCGCGTTCGCGGCATTGGTAACGACGAATACAGAGCTCAAAGGGGCAAACCCGGAGAAAGTCGTCGGATTCGTCGGCGGTATGGATATCCCGATCATCAATGACTTCAAATCGGGTTACGAGCAAGGCGCAGCTTATGTAGACAAAGACGTGAAAGTCGTTACTTCTTATGTAGGAGATTTCGTTAACGCTCCTAAAGGCAAAGAATTGGGCTTGGCGCAAATCGATTCGCAGAAAGCCGACATCGTATTCGGCGTAGCGTCCGCAGCGGGTCTTGGCACGCTGGAAGGCGCGAACGAGAAAGGCGTGTACTCGATCGGAGTCGACGCCAACCAAAATCCGCTTTACCCGGGAAGCGTTCTGACATCCATGATGAAAAACGTTGACCAATCGATCTTCCGCGCATTCGAATTGATGGTCAAAGGCGAATTGGCTTTCGGCAGCGGCGAAGTGCTGGGTATCAAAGAAGGCGGCGTAGGTATCGCTAAAGACGAGATGTACGAGAAATACGTTCCGCAATCAATCAGAGATAAAATGACCGAGATCGAGGACAAGTTGGGTAAAGGCGAGATCACCGTAAAATCTTCTTTATAAGAATACTGGCTATAAGAATTGAAGGAGGGGTGAGGTTAACCTCATCTCTCCTTCGTTTCACTGGGGCCCCGTATACGAATGAAGTCATTTTCTGGCTGGGGGGATAGCGATGCCGATTTTACTAGAGATGAAAGACATTCATAAAGTGTATCCTAACGGAACCGCCGCTAACAGGGGCGTCGATCTGACCGTACACGCGGGAGAAATACACGCGCTAGTCGGAGAGAATGGGGCAGGTAAGTCGACCTTGATGAAGATCCTGTTCGGGCTGGAAGCTCCGACGAGCGGAACGATTGAATACAAAGGACAACCGGTTAGCTTTAGCGGACCGAAGGACGCCATTCAGCAAGGTATGGGTATGGTACATCAGCATTTTATGTTGTCGCCTTCCTTGACGGTTTCGGAAAATATCGTGCTCGGCGACGAACCGAAGAAAGGCCCTTTTTCGTTGTTCCGCGATCGTGCGAAGGAATATCGGGAAGTGGAGCATTTGGTCGCGACGTACGGCTTGAAGGTAAATCTGCAGGCAAAGGTCGAGACGATTCCGGTTGGACAGAAGCAACGGGTGGAGATACTGAAGGTGTTGTACCGGGGTGCGAAGCTGATCATTCTGGACGAGCCGACGGCGGTGTTGACGCCGCAAGAGACGGACGAGCTGTTCGACTCGATTCAAGCGCTGATCAGCGAAGGCCATACGATTATTTTCATTACGCATAAGCTGCGCGAGGTCATGCGCATTTCCAACCGTATAACCGTGCTTAGAGCAGGCAAATCGATCGCGACTTTGCAGACGAAGGACACGAATCAAGAAGAAATTTCCCGACTGATGGTTGGGCGTGAAGTACTGTTCCGAGTGAACAAAATACCGGCAGAACCTAAGGATGTCGTGCTTGGCGTCCGTAATCTTGAGGCGCTGGACGACAAGGGTACGAAGGCGTTGCAGGGGATTTCTTTCAACATTCGCAGCGGGGAAGTTCTCGGCATTGCAGGCGTGGAAGGCAACGGACAGACCGAGCTGGTAGAGACGATTACCGGACTTCGCAAAGCGGTTGCGGGCAATATAAGCTATCTGGGCAAGGAATTGCTCGGTACGAGCGTAGCGGAGATTCGCCGGATGAAAGTCGGCCATATCCCGGAAGATCGGCAAACCTCCGGAGCCAGCCTGACTTCTACGATTGCGGAAAATTTGATTCTCGACCACTATCGGAATCCCGAGTTCAAACGGGGGATTTTTCTAAATAAGAAAAAAATCAAGCAGTTCACCCAGACGATGATGCAGACGTACGACGTACGCGCGCAGAACGAGGAAATTCTGGCAGGCGCACTGTCGGGCGGCAATCTTCAGAAAGTCGTCGTGGCGCGGGAGTTGTCGAAAAATCCGAAGCTGCTCATCGCTTCCCAACCGACTCGCGGGGTCGATATTGGAGCGATCGAGTTCATCCATAGGGAAATTATCAAGCGTCGGGACGGCGGCGCGGCGGTTATGGTCGTCTCGGCCGAACTGTCGGAAGTCATGGCGCTGAGCGACCGAATTGCCGTTCTGTACAACGGCGAGATCGTGGCGCTTCTGGACAACACTCCGGACCTGACGGAACAAGAAATCGGTTATTACATGTTAGGCATCAAGAAACAGGAACAGGAGGCGGTACGATGAAATCGTCCAGAATGTTAGTGCTGGAAGTCAGCGGAATTCTGATGGCGGTTGTAACCGCGCTGCTGTGCGGATTCGTCGTTATCTTTCTAACCAGCAGCGAACCGTTTGCGGCCGTTAGCGCCTTGTTCCTCGACCCGTTGTCCAGTTGGTTTAACGTCGGCACGATATTAAACAAAGCGGTTCCTTTGATTTTAACGGGTCTAGCGCTTTCCGTCGTTTTCCAATCGGGCGTATTCAGCATGGGAGCCGAAGGCCAGCTTTACATCGGCAGCTTTCTCGCCGCGCTCACCGCGGTGTACTTGCCGGGCTTGAATCCATGGATTCATCTGCCGCTCGTATTGATAGCCGCGCTTATCGGGGGGGCCATCTACGGGGCGATTCCGGGGTTATTGAAAGCCTATATGAACGCCAATGAGATCGTCACCACGCTGATGCTTAATTTCGTGGCGATACTGCTCACCTCTTATTTCGTGAATAATCAGTTCAAGTCGCAAGGCGGCGGCTACGCGAAAATGGAAAACATCGACAAGAACATTTTGTTAGCGAAAATCATTCCGGGGACAAGCGCCCACGCCGGTATTCTGATCGCGCTAGCGGCAGTTGTTCTCGTATACTTGCTCCTCTATAAAACGTCGATCGGATACGAACTTCGACTGGTCGGGAAAAATGGACATTTTGCCCGCTATGGCGGTATCGCAACGCGCAAAATCATTGTCATCAGCGTCATGATCAGCGGTGCGCTGGCAGGATTAGCCGGAATCGTGGAAATTCTCGGGATTCAACAAACGTTTAAGCAAAACTTCTCGGCGGGGCTCGGTTTTGACGGAATTATCATTGCGTTGCTCGCTCGAAACCACCCAGTGGGCGTGCTCGTCGCCGGATTATTCTACGCGTATATCCAGGTAGGCGCCCAAACGATGCAATACGGGAGCGATATGCCTCGCGAGGTTGCCGTCATTATTCAAGTCATGCTCGTGTTGCTCGTAACAGCCCAGGCGATTTTCACCTTCCTTAAACAAAGGTATGCCAAAACCGAGCAAAAGGCGGTGAAGTAAGATGGTGTGGCAAACGATATGGAACCAGATCATTGACCTGTCGTTAATCGCTGTTCTATTTCGAGTGATGACGCCGATCCTGCTGGCCGCCTTGGGCGGGCTCATCTCGGATATCGGAGGCGCCATCAACATCGGGCTCGAAGGACTCATGTTGTTGTCGGCGTTCACGTCTATCGCAGTCGGATCCAGCACCGGAAACTGGGCGCTCGGCGTGCTGGCGGGGGTTGGAGTATCCATGCTGGTCAGTTACGGGATGGGATTCTTCTCGCTCAAGATGAAGGTCGATATTATCATTACGGGCTTCGCGGTTAATATCTTCGGCTCGGGCTTTACGATTTTCCTGATGAGCAAGATTTTCGGCGTGACCGGGAACTACTCCCCAAGCAAGGCTGCGCCGATCCCGACTGTGAATATCCCGTTCTTAGAAGACGTGCCCGTGCTGGGCAAGCTGCTAAGCGGACACAGCCTTATGGTCTGGATCGCCTTCTTATCCGTCGTATTTTGCATGGTTCTGATCTACAAGACGCCTTATGGCGTGCATCTTCGATCCGTTGGCGAAGCGCCTCAGGCTGCGCAATCGCTCGGTATTCCGGTCAAGCGGATTCAATATTCCGCGCTGGCCTGGAGCGGCGTCTTCGCTGGTCTAGCGGGTGCCTTCATGTCCAACGGGCTGACGAATATGTTCGTTAAAGACATGACCGGCGGAACAGGGTTCCTCGCGCTAGCGGTCGTACTTCTTGGTAACCGTAACCCGATCGGCATACTGTTAGGCTCGCTGATCTTCGGTCTCGCCAGCGCGTTAGCTACGATCGTGCAGACGGTGCCGGATGCTCCGATTCCGAGTCAATTCATTCAAATGATTCCTTATGTCGTGACGATTGCAGCGCTTGTATTTTTCGCAATGCGACAGAAGAGAAAGCTCGCTACTATAGCCTAAAGGGGATAAGAACACGATGGCGGAGACAGAAGTTAGGAAAATTATTATCGATTGCGATCCGGGGCATGACGATGCCATTGCCATATTGCTGGCGGGAGCGAACCCGAAGGTTGAATTGATCGGAATTACGACCGTGGCGGGCAATGCGGAAGTCGATAAAACGACCATTAACGCGTTGAAGGTATGCGAAATAGCAGGATTAAAGGATGTTCCGGTCGCTAAAGGTTCGGCACAACCGCTCGTGCGTAAGCGGGAGACGGCGGCAGACATTCATGGCGACAGCGGAATGGACGGTCCTTCGCTTCCGGCTCCGACGAAGACGATCGCGGCCGAGCATGCGGTAGATTTTATTATTCGAGAGCTGCTTGCTTCCGATGGGGATATTACGCTCATCCCTGTTGCGCCGCTGACGAACATTGCGATGGCGATGCGCAAAGAACCCGCGATCGTACCGAAAATTCGCGAAATCGTCCTCATGGGCGGAGGCACGTTCGGCAACTGGACGCCTGCGGCGGAATTCAACATTTTCGTAGATGCCGAGGCGGCTAAGGTCGTCTTCGAGAGCGGCGTGCCGCTAACGATGTTCGGGCTCGATTTGACGCATAAAGCGCAGGCGACTCCGGAAATTCAGGAGCGGTTTAAGCAGATCGGCAATCCGGTTTCCGATTTCGTGGTGGAACTGTTGCAATTTTTTATGCACACGTACAAGGAAGTATTCGGCTTCGATGGCGCGCCTGTCCATGACGCCTGCTGCGTCGCGTATTGCATTGATCCGTCCATATTTACCTGCCGCAAGCTTCATGTAGATATCGAGACGAAGGGCGAATTTAGCTACGGGATGACCGTGGTCGATATGCTCGGGGTAACGGGCAAGGAACCGAACGTAAACGTGGCGTTAGAACTCGATCAGGACAAATTCTGGGATATGATGATCGGCACGATGTCGAATTACTCCAAGACCCTATAACAGATAAGACAGCGAGGCGAAAAACTTGAAACCGATGATTCTGGACGTGGATACGGGTATTGATGACATGATGGCGATCGCTTATGCGACGCACTCTCCTGAATTGAAGCTGATCGGCATCACGACGCTGTTCGGAAATGTAACCGTTGAGGAAGCGACTCGCAACACGCTGTACGTGCTCGAGTTGCTGGATAGCGAACATGTGCCGGTGTACGCCGGAGCGGACAAGCCGTTGGCTCGGAATAAGGATTCGTATGCCAAGCACGTGCACGGCGAAGACGGCTTGGGCGGCGCATTACTTGACGCTCTTCCAAGAGGTCAAGCCGAGTCGCTAACCGCCGCGCAATTCATGGTGGAGCAGGTGCGGAGGATGCCCGGACAATTAAACATCGTTGCCGTAGGTCCGATGACCAATCTGGCCACGGCTATTCGGTTGGATCCGGAATTCGTGAAGCTGGTCGGACAAGTGGTCATCATGGGAGGGGCTGTCACCGTACCCGGTAACGTTACTGTGCATGCGGAAGCGAATATTCATAGCGATCCCGAAGCAGCCGAGATTGTGTTCGGCTCGGGACTGCCGATAAAGCTGGTCGGGCTAGACGTAACGATGAAGACGCTGCTGCCGCGTACTAGGCTGCAAGAATGGCGCGATAAAGACACCAAGATATCGCGCTTCCTGGCGGACGCGACGGATTTCTATATCGATGCTTACGAGAGGTTCAGCCCCGGGATCGGCGGCTGTGCCCTGCATGATCCGTTGGCGGTAGGTATGGTCATCGACCCTACGTTCTGCCGGACGGAATCGATGCCTGTGAGGGTCGTCACGGAGGAGCGGGATACTGCTGGTCAAACCTATGCCAACCGTGACGCCCTTCCGGACGAACGGCCAAGCATAGAAGTTTGTCTCGAAGTGGACGCGGACCGGTTCCTTGGGCATTTTATGAGCCGGGTCGTTTAAGGCTGCCATAGAGCTAAGTTAAGCGCACGATTGGGCTGGTACTTACGCGCACCATAGCGCGCGAGGAACCCAGCAGAATATGGGGTGCTCATGTTGATCCTGGTCAAGTAAGCTTTTCCCGAGATTGCAACTACTGTCATGAACTACATTAAGTGCGGGTTCAAAAAGTCTCGTTTTCAGCACCGAGAAGGTTGGATGAAGCTTAGGGAATTGGATTTTTTGAACAACTACATTAACGGGGGAGGAATTATGATATGAAAGCATGGGAGAAAGCATACCATTTGATGCAAAACGCGAATCCGGTCGTTCTGGACGAGGAAGAGCAAACCTGGCTTGCGATGAACCAGGTGGAAGAATTCTACGATATGACTTTGAAAATGTTCTGGCACAGCAACGTTCCAGGCTCCGGAGCACCGGAAATGCTGGCGGTCGCGGCGGTCCAATCGATGCACAATATGGGCTATCAGACCGACCATCTGCTCCCTCTGCTCGAGGCTGGAGAAGCGGCGTTCGAGAAGAAAGACATGATGGAGCTTCAGCGGATTACCGCGCGGCTGATGAACGAGATGTCCCGTCTACCGAAAGACGAAGGAGCCGATTATTGGCGCTATCAAGCTTACGAGACATGGGAAGCGTACGAGGCTAAGGCGAAGTTCCCTGCTTACGGGTCGTACAATGTACATGCGGAAGAATTCGCATCGCGCATGTACGCGGGATGGCTAGCCCAGATCGTCGGCGGCGCGCTCGGAACCGCGATCGAAGGGTATACGTCGCAGAAGCTGCAGGAGAAGTTCGGCGAAATTCGGAGTTACGTGCGTAAGCCGAATACGTATAACGATGACATTACGTTCGAGATCGCCTTCTTGAGCGCGTTCGATAAGTTTGGATACGAGGTTTCGTCCGCGGGGATCGCGGAGGAATGGGTAGCTCTCGTACCAAGCGGCTGGTCCGCTGAAGATATCGCCTTGAAGAACATCCGGAGCGGAATCTATCCGCCTGAAAGCGGATATTTCAACAATCCGTTCCGGGAATGGATCGGCGCTCAGATGCGCGGCGCGATCTGCGGCATGGTTGCTCCGGGCAACCCGAAGGAAGCGGCGAAGCTGGCTTGGAAGGACGCGGTCGTCTCGCATGCGAACAACGGCGTGCTGGGAGAAATCTTCAACGCGGTATTCGTATCGCTCGCTTTCGTCGAGAAGGATATTCGGAAAATCGTTGAGTTATCGGTAGACGCGATTCCATCCGACAGCGAATATTACGCATTCGTATCGACCACCCTGGAATGGTGCCGTCAGCATGCCGATTGGCGGGAAACTTGGAAGCTGTGCGAGGAAAAGTTCAAACAATACAACTGGATACACGCTTACCCGAACGCGATGGCCGAAGTGGTAGCGCTGTGGTACGGCAACGGCGACTTCGACGAGACACTGCACATCATTGCGATGGCGGGTCAGGACGTCGATTGCAATGCAGCGCAAATCGTTACCGCGCTGGGCATCATGAATGGACTTTCTTCCATCGACAGCAAATGGACCGATCCGATCGGAGACGTGCTCGACACGTATTTACGCGTGATGAAGAAAATGAAAATTACCGAATTGTCCGAGTGGACGGTTGCTGCGGTGCGGAAGCATCAAGTCCAGTAATCATTCCATCGGCTAACAAATTGGCACATCTGAAGCAGCAGCGATTACAGATTATTTTCTGTGATCGCTGTTTTATTTTTACGATACTCTGGCGCTGTCTCATTCAGAGATCCGGTTCCGATCGAACGCGAGTCGAACGCTCAACAGCAACTAATAACGTTATCTCGTACCGCTATTCGTCCCAAAAGTTACCCTGAGAACCGCAATAACGTTACACGATAACGCTATCTCGTAACAGAAGAAGAAAAAGGACTCATTCCAAGGAAATAACGTTATGCGATACCGCTAGGTGACTCCGAAGCGCCCGGCGAATCGAAATAACGTTATTTCGTATCGCTATCTCGCCGCACAAAATAGAAAACACACCAATCCCAATGAAATAACGGAACACCATTCCGCTATTCGCCCCATAGTCGGTAGCGTCAAGTAGTCTGTGTAGTAGGTTTTTCCATCGGGACGATGGATAGAAAAAATCAATTTGTTTAAGGTCGTGTGACTTGAGGCGCGTAGCTCAAGCGAAGGCGCGGGAGCTACCGCTTTATGTCCTTTGTCTTGAATATTTCTCAGTGTACATCTTCTCAAATGCTGCTTTGGTGTCCGGGTCTACAAAGCCTCGAATTGCTCTTCCGCACCATTTCTCATTGTAGTCTAGGGATTGGAGGTAGATGATTTTCTCTGCTGCTTCAATGTTAGTTAGACTATTCATTGGCTTCAGGCGCTTGCGTAACTCTTTGTTCGTCCGTTCAATGGGGTTCGAAGTGTAAATCGCAGGTCGTGTGAGTGCTGGGAACTTGTAGAAGGTCAGTAACGTCGGGAGTTGTTCCTCCCACGACTTCACTTCCTTCGGATATTGCTTGCTCCATTTGGCTTTGAACCCATCGAAGACCGCCAAAGCTACATCGCCATCGAATGCCGTGTATACACCCTTCAAATCTTCGAGAAACTCGGTTTTATCGTTGACTCGAATTTTTGGAAAGGTACTTCTCACTTTATGGACGATACAATGCTGCACATCGGCTTGAGGATACACTGCTCGAAAAGCTTCCTCAAGTCCAGGTAGTCCGTCAAAAACGCCAACTAGTACTTCGGTTGCTCCGCGGTTCTTTAAGTCAATTAAGACCTCTTTCCAAACGTTAGAACTCTCTTGGCCACCGACGTAAAATCCTAGAATTTGACGTATCCCTTTCTCGTCGATACCCATGACCAAGTAAACAGCCTCGCTACTGACTGTATTACGTTTGAGCTTAACATAGAGGCCGTCCAAATAGATAACGGAGTAGCGTTTCTCTAGCGGGCGCTTCTGCCACTGTTCGATGTCCTCCATAACCGTCTGAGTAATGTTACTGATGGTGGTCGGAGAATACTGAGTACCGAACATGCTCTCGATGAACTTGGCAACTTCGCGTGTGCTCATTCCGCCTTTGTACATATGAATGATGGCCTCTTCCAGCCAGCCTTCCCTACGTTGGTAGGGTTGGAACAAACGTGTTTGAAAAGTCCCTTTACGGTCGCGAGGAACTTGGAGTTCGTTTATGGTTCCGTAACGGGTTTGGAACGTACGCTTGTAGTGACCATTACGACTGTTTCGCTGATCCTGTTGCTCGTTAAGCATGTAGTTCTTAATTTCTTCACGCATGAGCAGTTCTAGTTTCTCCTGCAACAGCTTTTTTACAGCATTTTCAAGTAGATTGTCGTACGCATTTTCGGATATAGTAGTCATCGAGTAGGGCTCCTTCTTGGTGATGTCGTAATCCCGAGGATACCCTACTTTTTTGTTGCCTGTTAAGGCTCCAAATGTTGGTACACAGACTACTTTACATCATCCCATAGTCACCTGGAATACCGCAATAGCGGAACGGAATTCCGCTATCTCGCCACACAAAACAAAAAACACACCAATCCCAAAGAAATAACGGAACACCATTCCGCTATTCGCCTCAAACTCATCTGAAATATCGCAATAGCGGAACGGAATTCCGTTTTCGTCATTAATACAGGGTGAAAATGGTTCAATCACAACCGATAGATTCTACCCCACATTGTTTGTCTATTGCAGACTTCCACAATCAACTTCGAATGAAGGTCAAATACTGATTTTGGGTTGGAGCCTTAAATTATTGACGATATACTTGCGATCCCAAGTCTATCCATCCCGGGATTCGGTGTGTATACTAGGAGCGCAGGCTGAATTCTAAATTCAAGTTGAGAGAATATATGTGCTCGGAGAAGGGTGATTGCAGCATGTTAGGAATAGGTATCTTACTAGGCTTTCATCTTCTTGGTATGATTCTGCAACATGCTTTATCCCTTCCGTTACCCGCCAACGTGCTGGGGCTTTTACTGTTCGTTGTTTCCCTGTTCGCAGGTTGGATTAAGCTGGAGTGGGTGGAGGTATCGGCGAACTTCCTGCTAAGGCACATGATGTTGTTCTTCATTCCGATCATCGTGGCGAGCCAATTGTTCTTTCCTTTTATGAAGGAGCAGTGGCTGGCGATCGGGTTGAGCTGGCTCGGTAGCACTTTAATCGCGTTGTTCGTGACAGGGTGGGCGACTAAGGCGTGGACGGCGGGAGAGAAGGAAGCCAATGAGTGATTGGAAAGAGATGTTGTTCGCGGAGCCGCTATTCGCTATCGCGGTCACAGTGCTGATCTACTTAGGCGCAGAAGGGCTGCATGCCAGATGGAAGTGGCTCCATCCCTTGCTAGCGGCTAGCGTAGGCGTTATGGCTCTGCTCGCGTTGCTCGATGTTCCCTATGAATCCTATGCGGTCGGCGGCCGCTGGATCGAGTTCTGGCTCGGCCCGGCTACTGTGGCGCTTGGCGTTCCGCTCTATAAACACGCCGCGTATATTCGGCGGCAATTGCCCGCGATCCTCGGCGGAATCGCGGTCGGAACGATGAGCGCCATGGCTAGCGCCGGCGCGCTGGTCTGGGGGCTGGGAGGCACGCGGGAGCTGATGCTTACGATGATGCCGAAGTCCGCGACTGCGCCGATCTCGATCGAAGTCGTTCGCCAGCTCGGCGGACAGCCGGAGTTGGCGGCGGTATTAACGGTGCTTACCGGCTTGCTCGGCAGCATGATCGGGCCGAAGCTGCTGCGAATGGCCGGTTTCGGCGATCCGATGTCCATGGGCACGGCTATCGGCACGTCATCGCACGGCATCGGCACCGCCCGGGTGATGCGCGAGTCGGAATTGGTCGGCGGCATCAGCGGGTTCGCTATGGGCGTTGCGGGAATATTGACTTCTATTTATGCAGTTCCTTTGTATTTGTTCTTATGACGGCTGGCGGCTGGGTTGGCGGAATTGCTTCAACCGGTCGTCGAGGAAAAAGTAAGGTTGATCCGGACGATTTCGGAACGGCTGCCGATCCGGATCGGCGGGCCCCAGAAGCCGTAACCGGAAGTGACGATGGAATGGAATGAGCCCTTCCGCACATGTCCCCAGTCATTCTCGTAGAGGGCCCGGGTGAGCAGGTGACCGGGGGCGATCTGTCCTCGGTGAGTGTGTCCGGACACCATTAAATCGATGCCGTTCTGCGCGGCGATATCCAGGTCGTACGGTTGGTGGTCCAACAAAATCATCGGCCGGCTCACATCGACGCCATTTACGAGCGCCGCCACGTCGGATCGGTCGGTTTCCGTCCGGTCTTTGCGGCCGATCAGCGTTAGCTTGTCGTCCATAATCGTTATCGTTTCGTCGTACAACACGTTCATATTGCTGCGTTCCAATGCTTCGATCAGCTTCTCGACGGGACCGTCCAACTTGTCGTGATTGCCGAGAGTCGCGTATACTCCGTACTTCGATTTAACTTCGCTTATAATATCGTCGATTCCGCTATCCAGATAAGCGTCCAAATTGTCGTCGATAATATCGCCCGGGTACAAGACGATATCGGGTTCTAATTTGTTGATCTCCTCTACCATGCGTCTGGCATGCGAAGGACCGGATAGCAGGCCGAAGTGCGTGTCCGCCACCATGACGACGTTCAGCTTGTCCAATCCTTGAACGTCTTTGTCGATGTTGACATCGTAAGCGCGCACGACCGGACTGTATGCGTTAAACGTACCGTATCCGATTAGCGCCACGAGCGCGGCCAACGTGAGGAAGCCTGCCCACTTTTGCGCGCGATGGCGAGGTAGCGGCGTCAGCCTAAGCAACCATAGGATGACATGAACGATCGGCAACAGCATGACTAGCAGCGCGAATATGGCGATCCAGTACGACCCGATCATGCTCAGGAACGCGATATCGGGCAACAACCGACCGAATACGAATGAAAGGGCTAGAAAAACGATCGCAACGATATAGACGGTTTTGAACGAGGCGAATTCTCTCGGTTTCATCCAGCGCCATCCGCTCCAGCCGATATAGAAAACAAGAAAACCGTAGACGATTAGGGCTAAAATAGCGAATAAGACGAACATGCTCGACCTCTTCTCGTATAATAGTAGGGTTCTGGATGACGAGCGCTAACGAACCTTTTGGATAGCATACCATCGACGGGTGCTAGATTCCAAACCTCGACTTCGCTTGATCGGACATCCAGTGCATGCCTGTCTCAAAGTCGAAACGTCGTTTCCCTTCATTCGGGGAAGCAGGCGTTTCGGTTTAAATAAGTTAAGGCCGGAAATACGCGAATGTATAGTATTGTATAATGGAAGCAGTAGACTTGAACGCCTTAACAAGGAGCCGCGCAGATTCCGCCATGTTCATTCCGACCGGCAAGATCAGGATTCCCCCGCTGAACGAGGGAAATCGGCCCCGACCGCGCTTGGACAATATATTGAGCGCCGATTCGGGGCCATCATTAACGCTCGTAACGGCGCCATCCGGCTATGGTAAAACGACCGCCGTCTCCGATTGGGCCCGCCGTTCGCTTATCCCCGTCGGCTGGCTGTCCCTCGATCCGGAGGATAACGACGCCGTCCGATTCTGGAACGGAGTCGCCGCTTCCATCCGGGAGTCGACCGTGTTCAAGGACGATTCTTACATTCTAGACATGGACGCCTCCCTCCAGCCGCTAGAAGTCCGCATCGACCGGCTAACGGAAAGTCTGTACCGGCTTAATAAAAATCTGGCCGTCGTACTGGACGACTATCACCATATTGGCAACCCGGAAATCCATCGACAGCTAGAAAAATGGCTCGATCGACTACCACCGTTCGTCCGTCTGATCGTCCTCAGCCGCTCCAACCCCGGATTCCAGGTCGCTCGGCTGCGCGCGAACGGCCGGCTGCTCGAGCTCGGCGTTTCCGATTTGCGTTTTCGACCGGAGGAAGCGTCCTCTTATTTGAATGACGGGCTGAAGCTCGGCCTCTCCCCGGACGACGTAGCCAGCTTCGTCGGGAAGACGGAAGGCTGGATTACCGGAATCAAGCTGTTCGCCCTGGCGCTGGACGTTCGGGACGATCGTTCGGAATTCATCGATTCGGTGAACGGCGGACGGCGCCATATTAAAGAATATCTAGCCGAAGAAGTTTTTGCCGGGCAATCGGAGGAGCTTCGGCATTTTCTGCTTCGCACGTCCGTCTTGGACCGAATGTCGGCCCCCCTGTGCAACCGGCTGACCGGGAGGACGGACGGGGGAGAGAGTCTGGAGCGTTTGGTCAAGTCGGGATTGTTCATCGTTCCGCTGGACGACCGAGGAGAATGGTATAGATACCATCCCCTCTTCGCCGAATTTCTGCGGGACAAGCTCCGTAGGCTGGACGAAAGGCTCGACTTGGACTTGACGCGCCAAGCAGCGCTATGGCTCCAGGAAACCGGGTATGAACGCGAAGCGGTTCCTTATTGGCTCCGCGCGGCCGAATATGTCCAAGCGGGGTCTCGCATCGGCGAACTTGCGCCCTATCTGCTCAAGGAGGGCTCCTGGAGCTTGCTCAAAAGCTGGCTGGATCAACTCCCTTCCCGAATGGTGCACGGCTCGGAGCGCCTCTCCATCGCATACGCTTGGTCCGCCCTGCTGTCCGGTCTAAGCGTCGAAGCAGAGAGCGGGCTGCGCAAGTCGGGCCGGACCCTGTTGAAATCCGCCTCGCGAGCCGATGACTCCGAATCGCTGAACGATTGGCTCGGGGAAGCCGCTCTTGTGCGGATGATGTCGGCCTTTTACCGTAGAGACTTGCGATCCGCCCTGGCCTACGCCAAAGAATCCGTCGTACGGAAAACGGCGATCAGCGACTTCATCCGAATCGGAATCGACTTCAATACGCACGAGGCCAGGCTGTCCAGAGGCTTACTCGGCATGAACGGACATCTGCGCAAAGCCGCCGCCTACTTGAAGCAAATGGAGCCGGACGTCGCGGCCGATCCTGCCAATACGCTGGCTACCGGTTACAGCTACGCCGTGCTCGGCGAGATTCTGTACGAATGGAATCGTCTGCCCGCGGCCGAAGAAAGCTTGCTTAAGGGCGTGCGGATCGGCGAATCGTCGCGCAATCCGGGCCTCTGGGTTCCCGCCATGATGAGCCTGATTAAGCTCAAGGCAAAGCTGGGCCATCGCGGGCAAGCCGCCGATCTTCTGCACGAGCTTTCCCGCAGCCCTATTCCCGCCGGCTCTTCCATATGGTCCAGGGTCGTCGGGGCGTTCTTGGTCGAACGGCGGTTAGCGGAAGCCTGTCGCGAGGAGGCCGCCGAGTGGCTGAAGCGGACAGCCGTTTATTTAAGCGATACTGCCCAGGTTGTCCGCGAATATGAGCATACGGTGCGGATACGGTCGCTCCGGGCTCTCGGCCATTTGCCGATGGCGCTAGAAAACGCGGAGAGGCTGTCGCTGTCCGCGGAAAAAGAGGGCCGTACGCTCAGCCATGTCGAGTTCGTCAATTTGCAAGCGATGATCCACGGCGCGGAAGGGAGAGTCGAACGAGCAACGGAACTGTTGAGCGACGGGCTTCGTCTCGCCGAGAGGGAAGGCTACGTCCACCTGTACACCGACGAAGGCGTACCGATGGCGAACCTGCTGCGGCATACGCTGGACCGGGTCGTCTCCGGCGAGCTGCGGCACGTGTCAGCGAGGTATATCCGAATGCTTTTGTCCGCCTTCGGCGGAGCGACCCCGGAAGAATCCGGACGCGTGTCAAACCCCCGCAATGCCGCCGCGATCCCCCCCGATGCGTCGGAGGAATTGTCCGCCAGGCAGTGGGAAATTCTCGATCGCGTGTCGACCGGGGCTACGAACCAGCAAATCGCCGACGACTTGTTCATCAGCGTGGGGACTCTCAAAATCCATTTGAACCGGATTTACAAGAAACTGAACGTGGACAACCGCGAACAAGCGATCCGTTGGGCCGTTCGGGAAAAGCGGCTTCGCGAACCGCCGGTCAAGGGTGGCTATCCAAAAGAATATAACCCCTAATATAACTCTTGCGGCGCTAGCTTGTCCGATATACTTATCCCTAATCGAACGATTAGGAGATGAGCGAGAATCATGTCGAAAGGGATTCATCAGCGCGCACGGAGGCCGCTTGCGCTAATCGCCGGCCTGTTGTCGGGGATGTTGGCGCTTCCGGCGGGCGCTTTCGCGGCGGGATTGTTGCAGGAGGCGGAGGATTATCGCTTGGCTTCCGTGTCCTACGAAATGACCGTCGGAGACTTTAACCGGGACGGCTTGGCCGATCTGGCCGTCGGCGTCTACGGAACGAATACGGTACAAATCCGGTTGGGCAACGGGGACGGCACCTTTCGGACCGGGGAATCTTACGCGGTGGAATTTCCCGCCAATCTTGCAACGGGGGATTTCAACGGGGACGGGAAGCTCGATCTCTTCACCTACCACATACATACGACCAACAACGGCGAGTCCGGTGGCGGGATTTATGTGACGACTCCATACGGGACGACTCTGTTTGGAAACGGCGACGGAACTTTCGCAAACCCGGTTCCCTTCTTTCCGCAAACGGGAATCTTTCCGCCAACCGACTCCATTCCGATCGTCGGAGACTTCAACGGCGACGGGAAATCCGACGTGGCGGTTACGCTGAACGGGTGGGTGGCGGTTGCCCTCGGGGACGAAACCGGCTCGCTCAAGCTCTCCCACCTTACTCCGCAGATCACTTCGGCGATCAAAGATTGCCAAGCGTCCGACTTGGACGGAGACGGGAAAACGGATCTGGTCTGCATAAGCGACACCGCCCCGCGAACGCTTACGGCCCTGTACAGCAACGGCGAAGGCACCTTCGCCGTCGCTCCGGACATCTGGGCCGGAGCATCTCCCGTCGCCCTGGACAGCTACGACGTTAACGGAGACGGCCTAGGCGACGTCGTTGTCTCCGACTCCTCGGCGCCGGGAATTTACATCGTTTTCGGCAGCCGAGACAGGATATTGAATCAGTCCTCCTCTTTTCTGACCGACATCGACGCCCAAGGTCTCAGCCATGGCGACTACGACGAGGACGGCAGAACCGATATCGCCCTCGTCCGCGAAGACCGGATTTCCCTCTTGCTCGGAAGGGAAGACGGCGCGTATTCGACGGCAGACGTATACGCGCCGGGAGCGGGCCACTCTATCCAGCCCGGTTCTTCGGTCAGCGAGATGTTTAACGGCGACAACCGAAGCGATATCGCCGTCCTGACGTCCTTGAACAATTCATCCTCGCATCTTCTCGTTTTTAACTCGGTCGTCCCGGGGACGTTCCGGCTCTCGTCTTCCGCTTATTCGGCGGCGGAGGGAGACGGCTCCGTTACCTTCGCGGTTTATCGCGACGGAGGCAGTTACGGCACGGCCACTGTAGATTACGCGACGGCGGACGGAACGGCGACGGCGGGAAGCGACTACGAGGCTTCTAACGGCACGCTCGCCTTCGGCCCAGGGGAAACTTTACGGACGATTTCCGTTCCGATCCTGGACGACTCCGTTCATGAAACGGACGAAACGTTTACGCTGTCGCTGTCCAATCCGTCGGAAGGAGCCGCGATCGGCACCCCGGCATCCGCCGCGGCGACGATCGTGGACGACGACCCGTCCGCTCCGCTCCCGGATACGGAAGCGCCGACATGGCCCGCCGGCGCTTCGCTCGACGCGACCGGCATCGCGTCAACGAGCCTCTCTCTCGGCTGGCCGGCCGCGTCGGATAACGTAAGCGTCGAAGCTTACGAGATTTATGTCGGAGGCAATCCCGCTCCGATCGCTACCGTGACGGGGAGCGTTTATGCCTACCCCGTCTCCGGGTTAACGTCGGGAACGGAATATGCCTTTACCGTCGTGGCCAAGGATGCGGCGAACAACGAGAGCTCCGGGCTAAGCCGCACGGTCTCAACGGCCGCGATCCCTCCTTCCGCTCCGGGCGGGACTAACGGCACTGCCGCTCCGTTGTCCGGCAACGCGAACGCAAGAGAGCTTGTTCTGTTCGCGAACGGCAAACCGCTGCCGCTGACCCCCGAGTTCGCAAGCCGCATCGCGGAGTATACGGCGACCACGGATGCGGAAGAGATCGAAATCCGACTAACGCCGGAAGAGGAATCTACCGTCGTCAAGTTAGATAACGCGATCATCCTCGGCACGAAAAGGCTCTCTCTGCGGATGGGAATCAATCCGATCGAATTTTCCTTGAAGGCGCAAGACGGAACGTTGAAGAAGATCGCGATCCGAATCGAGCGAATTCCTCCGGCCCCCGCGGAGAAGGCTTGCTCCTTCGCCGACCTTGACGGCCATTGGGCCAAGGCCCGGCTCTGCGATGCCACGAAGAGCGGCATCGTTCAGGGCGTCTCCGCCGAGGCTTTCGAGCCTGATCGCCCCGTCACGCGGGCGGAATTCGCGGCCATGCTCGCGCGGACGCTAGGAAATTCCTCCGACAACGGGCGGCCCCCCGGTATCCCGTTCGTCGACGCCGAAGACATTCCGGCTTGGGCAACTTCCGCTATCCGTTATGCCGCAGCGAACGGAATCCTGACGGGATATCCCGACGGCTCTGTCCGATCGGGCGAGCCGGTCTCCAGAGCCGAGATGGCCGCCATGATCGCTAGGGCGATGAAGTGGACGACGACTGCCGTCTCGACGGTTTTCTCGGACGACCGGGATATCCCTTCTTGGGCAAAGCCTTATATTCAAGCCGCCTATGAGAAGGGGATCCTGCTCGGCACGGGAAACAACCGATTCGTCCCGGGAGCGCCCGCTACCCGCGCGGAAAGCGCGGTCACCATGCTGCGATTGCTGGAACGTCTGGGGCGATAGCACCGGCGTCTCTTCCCGGAAAGCAACTTTCCCCATTAGAAAGCGGCATTTATTGCGCTGGAAAACATAGAAGAAATCAAAAACCCCTTGCGTACCTACTAGAAATGTAGGCCCGCAAGGGGTTTTCCTAAAATTTAAGCCGCGACGTCGCGTTTCGTGAACAACAGCCAAGAGACGAACTGGAATACGACGTAATAAGCGACGAGCATCGAGATCGAGAATCCGAGCGTCATCTCGGGCCGGATCGGCTCGGAGCCCGGTAAATACCGCGTCAGGTCAATGTTCGCGAAGAGCAAATATTTCGACCAACTGTAGCTGCTGAGGATCATCGTGAGCGTGTTGCCGACGAGCATGAACAAGAGCGAGAAGGCGATCGCCATCGAAGAGCTGCGGAACGCAGCCGAGATCATGAAGGCGAGCGTGACGTACATGAACAGCGAGACGACGGCATAGCCGTATTTCTGAAGCGAATCCGCGATCATGGACGTTTCCTGAACGAGTCCATCCGCGCCTATCGTAAGATGAGGCAGCGTCAATCCGTCGAAGCCTTGAAGAACGGCGCCTGCTCCGAAGGCGGCCGCGAACATGATAACGAGCAGCAATAGGGCGAAGATCATCGTCGAGATATATTTACTCATCATGATTTTCATCCGCGAAGCAGGTCCGACGAGCAATAACTTGATCGTACCCCAGGTGAATTCCGCCGCGATCATGTCGGCGGCGACGATGACGGTCAGGATCGTGACCAGCATGACCATCGAGGCCGAGCTATTCACGTAATCCCATAACGATTGTTCGTTAGGGTTGATGTTATTGGCTAAATAGTACTCGTTGATCTTGATCGAGTCGGTCATATATTCCCGATAATCGGTGTCGATCTCTTTGTCATCTTGCAATTGCTTCTGCATTTGTTGATTTTGCGAGGTTAAGCTTTGCTGCCAGTTCGAATGGTCGCTCCGGCTTTCGTCCCATTTCATCAAGCCGCTCATCAGTCCTACGGCGAGCAAGAGGAATCCGATCATCATCCATGTACGGGGACGACGGTAAATCTTCATGTTCTCGTTACGTATTAGATTTCCTAGTTTAGACAACCATCTCACCTCCGGTCATTTCCAAGAATCTGTCCTCCAGAGATTTTTGGGATGCGGAGATGCCGTAGACGTCAAGATCCGCCAGAACCAGGCGCCTCGCGATGTCAGGGATACGCGATTTATCGGTCATGAGCTCAAGCTGAGCTCCCGAAATCGAGATTTTCAAATCCTGGAAGGACTCGGATAGAACCCGTAAGGCCAGTTGAGGATTATTCACGTCGATCGTAACCTTCAACTGCGCCGATTCCCCCGTTCCCTCTTCCTGCAAGGAGCGAACGTCGATTAATTTGCCCCCCTGGATAATCGCCACGCGGTCGCACATCAATTCCATCTCCGACAGCAAGTGGGACGACACGATAACGGAGATTCCCTCCTCCTGCGTGAGCTTGCGCAAGTAATCGCGCAATTCGCGAATCCCGGCAGGATCTAGACCGTTCGTCGGTTCGTCGAGGATCAAGACGGAAGGACGATGCAGAAGGGCTTGAGCGACGCCGAGCCTCTGTCTCATCCCAAGCGAATAACGCTTGACCTTCTCATGAATACGGTTCTGCAAGCCGACGAGCTTGATGACCTCATCTATGCGTTCCTTCGTCACGCCGGAATGGCGACGCGCGAAATGGATCAAATTCTGATATCCGCTGAGAAACTTATACATCTCGGGATTTTCTACTATAGCTCCGATATGAGTCATGGCTTGCTCGAACTGCTTGCGGACGGAGACTCCTTTTACGAAAACCTCGCCCTTCGTCATCGAGATCAATCCGACGATCATCCGAATCGTTGTCGTTTTACCGGCACCGTTCGGGCCTAGAAATCCGAATACTTCTCCCGCGGGTACATCAAAGGACAAACCGTCGACGATAGTGCGTTTGCCGATCGTTTTGGATACGTTACGAAGCTGTAACACGGCTTCTTGCATGTTCGACTAACCTCCCAATTTGTTTCGCTTGCAAGACTGAGTATAACGAATAAAAGGTCCGTTCCATCATGGTCTTGAGGAGAGTTTGCAACCTATACTTTAGTCGAGTATCGCATGGTTGAACTTGGATCGGGAGGAAGCTTTTCAATTTTATTTTTACCGGTTAATGAAAGATTAAGGTGAATATGTAACAATGATATCTTGTAAATCGTCTATATGTGCGAGTTCAAAAAGTTCGGTTTTCAGCACCGAGAAGGTTGGATGAAGCTTAGGGACTGAGGAACGGAGCGTAGGAAGAACCTACGTGAGTACCGGAAGGGCCGGCTGAATTCAAGATTCGATGTCGAGTACGCTTCTAGGTCGGCTTCGTGATCAAAATCGGAATTTTTGAACAACCTCTATTTGACGTTCAGAGAAATTGAGATAAATAGAGAGATAATAGATAGCGGAATTAGGAGAGGGAGAGAAGAAACATGAAAAAACATCGTCGTCTTAAAATTGCCGTCGTATCTACGGTCATGGCTCTAATCGTATTGGTCGGGGTCGGTTATGCGAATAGGGGAGCGCTGTCGGCGCTAGGATATGATTGGTTTCTGTCCGATAAAGTCGAGAAAAGCTTCGCGGGTTCTTACAAACCGCTTACGAACCGGCCGACCGCCAGCGAGCCTCCTCAGGTCGAGGATCCGTTCAGCATGCTGCTTATGGGAGTTGACGCGCGTGCGCGCGAACGGGGTCGTTCGGACACGCTTATCTATACGGTCGTTCGTCCCAAAGACGGCAACGTTCTGATGATTTCGATTCCGAGGGATACGTATGCGGACATCGTCGGGAAGGATAAAATGGATAAAATCACGCACGCGTACGCTTTCGGCGGACCCGAAATGGCGGTAGACAGCGTGGAGAAGCTGCTTGAAGCGAAGATCGACCACTATGCGTCCATCAATTTTCAAGGCTTCATTAAAGTCGTAGATAAGCTGGGAGGCATCCATCTGCCGATCGGCAAAGACATCGTCAACAAAGGCGCGGATCATGAGAAGTTTACCGTCAAAGCGAATAAGGATAGTTATAGCGGCGTAGAGGCGTTGAACTATGTGCGTTATCGCGAAGATGCCGGCGGAGATATGTCCAGAACCGAACGTAACCGCGTATTCCTGGAGGAATTGGTTCATAAGGCGGCTTCCCTGAAGCAATGGAACAACATCCCGGAAGTATTGGATATCGTCGGCGATAATTTCATCACGGATCTGCCGCCCGCGTCGATGAGCGATCTGGCCAAGCAGTTCCTGCAAACCGGCCAAAACATCCAAAGCTATACGTTAAAAGGCGACGGAAAACGGATGGGGAGACAAAATCTTTGGTACTTCGTTACGGATGAGGACGATCTGAATCAGGTTCGCACAACGGTCGCGGCTTGGTTGAATCCGGAAACGCCCGAGGATCAATTAACGGTTCCGGGAGACCCGGATGAATCTACGGACAAGAAGACATCCAACAATCAAGCCGCATAAAATGACAAGATGTGGCATCTCCAATGGTGAATCTAGAGCTCAACATGATATAATGGGGTCACTGCCGTTTGATTCGGACGGAGGAGGACTAATTAATGAACATTGCTTTTTTCTTGCTGCCTAAGCAAGAGGTCGTCTGCGTAAGCGAAGATGCGACCTTACGACAGACGTTGGAGAAAATGGAACGCCATCGCTATACGGCCGTGCCCGTCATTAGCGAAACGGGAGAGTACAAATCGACCGTAACCGAAGGAGATTTGCTGTGGTATTTGAAAGCAAACCCGGATCTTAGCTTCGATCAGCTTCATCGCGCGTCGCTTTGCGACGTTCCATTAAGAATGAATAACTTGGCGGTCCGCATCGACGCGAACATGGAAGATCTGATTTCCTTGGCCAAGACGCAAAACTTCGTTCCCGTCGTGGACGATATGAACCGTTTCATCGGAATCGTGCGCCGGAGCGATATTATCGATTACTGCGAGAAGTTGCTTCTCCCCATTCAGTCGGATGAAAAAGGATTGAAGAGGGAAGCGTAGGAAAATATGGGACAACCATGGAGGAACGATGAGCTACAGCCGGCATAATAGACCTAAACGCAGGATTTTCCCGTTCATGATCGTGATTGCGATCGCGATCGTCGCAGGCGGGGCATGGGCCGCGACGACTTTATTCGCGGACCGGGATACGGACCGGGTGTCATCCGCCGGTCCGAGCGCGAAAGCGACAAAAGACGCCTCGAACTCCCATACGCCAGAGAGTAACGAGCCAACCGCCTCTACACCGACGACGGTGGAGGAGGAAGCGGGCATGATCGACGTGCCGACGGCTTCCGAACTGGGTAAAACCTATGACGTGGTCATCTCCAACGGTCGCGTCATTAATCCCGAGACGAAGCTGGATCGGGAAGGGCTCAACGTTGCCGTTCAAGACGGTCAAATCGTTCTAGTGACGGATCAGAAGCTTAAGGGCAAGCGAGTCATTGACGCAACCGGCCTCGTAGTGGCGCCGGGTTTCATAGACAACCTGAGCTATGACCCGAATCCGATCGGCGTATGGAATAAGATTGCCGACGGCGTGACCGCGAACATTGCGATGCACGGCGGAACGTCAAGTCCGGAGAAATGGTATCCGTACTACGAGCGCAACCGGACACCGGTGCATTTCGGCGCATCGTTCTTCTATACCCAAGCCCGCAATCAGTTTAAGCTGAGCCGATACGATACCGCTAAGCCTGAGCAAACGCAGACGTTGGTCGATCAGGCGGAGAAGGCGTTGAATAACGGAGTGCTCGGGATTTCATTCAGCTTGGAATACGTACCGGGCGTGAACGATAAGGAAATCTTGCCGCTGATGAAGCTGGCTCACAAGTATAACGTACCGGTTTACTTCCACGCGAGATATTCCGACATGGAAGAGCCGGGGACGAACATCGATGCGATCAAAGAATTGATCGGGTATGCGCGCGCATCTGGCGCGGCGGTCCATATCGACCATATTAACAGCACCGGCGGCACGTTCTCCATGACGCAATCGCTTAAGATGGTCGCGGACGCGATCGCGGAAGGACTGGACATCACGTCTTGTATCTATCCATACGATTATTGGGGAACGTACTTGAATTCGGCAAGGTTCGATGAAGGTTGGCAAGAACGGTTCCGCATCACTTACAAGGATCTGCAGATCGCGGGAACGAATGAACGGCTTACGGCGGAAACATTCAGAAAGTATCAACTGGAAGGCAAGCTCGCGGTCGCGTATGCGATTCCGAAGCAGGACGTTATCGATTCGCTGAAAGCGCCTTACGTTATGATCGGAAGCGATGCGATTCTTGAGCCCGGCTTCAATAATCATCCGAGAGCTTCCGGAACGTTCGCCAGAACGATCGGTCTGTACGTTCGGAAGGAGCAGGTGATCTCGCTCTCCGACGCGATCGCGAAGATGTCGCTTATGCCCGCTCAACGGTTGGAGAAGCAAGCTCCCGCCTTGCAGAAGAAAGGCCGGATCGCCAAAGGAATGGACGCGGACATCGTCGTGTTCGACTATAACACGATTAACGACAAGTCGACGGTCGAGAAGCCGGAGATCGTATCCGCGGGCATCGAGTACGTACTCGTGAACGGCCAAGTGGCGCTAGACGAGAAGGGCATTCATAAGGACGTTCACGTCGGGCAACCGATCAAGAGCGAGTTCCTCCGCGTGAAAGCGGGCGGGTCGACGCTGACTTGGGAAGGCAGTCCGTTATCGTTGTTGGAATATCGCGGCGCGAACTATGTAGATCTTGAATCGTTAAAGGCTCATGGCTATGAAGTGACATGGGATAAGATCGCTCGCAAAGGCACGGCGATTAGCGGAGGCACCGCAAGTAAAGTAAACGTGCCGAAGCCTCAAGTCGGCGAGTTGATTCTGGAGCGGGGTTACCAGCTTGCGTGGGAAAATGGCGTCTCGACGGAACTATTGTCCGTTGGAGATCGTAATTACGTCCCTTTATCGGCACTGAAGTCCCAAGGATGGAAGTTGACGAAAGAAAGCAGCGACTACAAGCTGGATGCAGCATAAGTATTGCCATAAGCGGATAGAAAACCCGGAGACGATCATCGTTTCCGGGTTTTTGTTGGCTTGTCGTGGGACGCGGGTTTTATGATATAATGAAGTTTGCAGCTTTCTGGACTTCTACAGCTAAGACGAGTTGAAGCGTAGGAGGAGTAGCGATGGAACGAGACTTGGATGTCGCGACTAGGGCACGGATGATCGAGTGGCTGAAAACCGAGGTCGTCGATCAGACGTCCCGGCTATTCAAGGCGATGTGGGATGGCAGCACGTCCCGGGTCGTCGACGGTCTGGCGGGTTTGATCGCAAGCACGTATATTCTGGGCCGCCGATTAGGTATTCCCTACCGCGACCTCGATAAGGCGATTTCGGACAAGTTAGCGAAGCTTAAGCAAGAAGGACATCAGTTGGAAGATCAGTACCAAGATTTAACCGAATTGTCCGAACATATCCGCAAGAGGTGAATGGGTTGAACATAAGCTGGAAGTCGCTGGTCTGGAGCGCGGCGGCCGTATTGTTGCTGCTTACGCTAGCGACGCCTTTGAATTTCATCACGATTTTCCTGGTGATGACACCGTTCGTTGTTCTATATACGATGTTTAACCCTAAGATGTTCATCATGCATCTCATCCCCATCGGGGTAATCGCGTTTTTCCTGTCGGGATCATTCGGTCCGGTCGTGGCGACGCTCGCCTTCTTTTTCCTGGTTCCTGCTATCGCGATGGGGCATCTGTATAAGAAGGGGAAAACGGCCAGGTTGGCGGTCACGGTCGGATTCGTTATCGTTCTGGCTCAGTTACTGCTGGAGTTAGTCTTATTTTCCGTCATGTTCGATATCGATCTGAAAGCGGAATTAGCCGCGATGTTGGCGGACAATTTCAAGCAATTCGAAGCTGCCCAGATCGTCACCTCGGGCTGGGCTGCAGAGATGGCAACGGCCTATAGCGACGTGATCATGAATTTGTTGCCGATGCTGCTGCTGCTTTCCGCTCTATTCTTTACGATCGTTACCCATGCCTTATCCCGTTTGGCGTTGCGCACGGTAGGTTTTCAAGCCCCTGCCTTGCCGCAAGCGAAGACTTGGAGAGTACCGAAAAGCTTGGTGCTGTATTATGTAATCGCGATGATTGCTTTGCTCGTTATGCCGGAGGGCGACAGCGGGTATTGGAAGATCGCCGTATCGAATCTGGTGCCGATTCTGCAGATGGTCTTCGTTATCCAGGCGATCGGGTTTTTCTTCTTCCTGGCGGATGCCAAGAAATGGCCGAAAGTGGTTCCGCTGTTGCTGTGCATACCGCTAATGCTGCTTCCTCCGGCCCACATCATCGGTCTGATCGACGCGGCGTTCCCGCTGCGTAAATATTTCGTGAAATAAGGTTCGATCCGGAACGACGGGGATCTTGAATAAGTTGTTCCATTTCATCATTAGACGGGAGCGAAAGCGGATATGCCCAAGTTTCTCGTGCAGCGTTGGCACGGTATGCATATCGTCTGGGCACTTGTGCTCATCTTCATCTTAACCGTTGCATTGGCTTGGTACCAATGGATATTCGGTTTATTAGGTTTGGCGCTTGGGGGAGTCGTCGCCGTCTACGGGATACTCGCGGAGAGAGCGTTCCGGCATGACCTGAACGATTACGTTCTAACGCTGACCCATCGAATCAAGAACGCCGGCAATGACGTGATCGGGCATCTTCCTTTCGGCATCCTTATCTATAACGAAGAGAAGGACATTCAATGGCATAATCCGTTCATCGGTACGATTATCGGCAAATCCTCGATCGTCGGAGAATCGCTTAACACGCATTTCCCCGTCTTGCAGCAACCGGTCAAAGACAAGGAAGTCGGAACCGAGATTACGATAGGCGGCCGCGTATTCGAACTGTTGCATCGCGCGAACGAACGGATTGTTTACGTCGTGGACATTACCGAGCGTTGGACGCTTAAGAAACGGTATGACGAGGAAAAGCTGGCGCTCGGAATCGTGACGATGGATAATCTCGAAGAGGTCGCGCAAGGAATGGACGAACAGCAGCGCGCGTTGATGTTATCCAAGGTAACCGGAGAAATCAATGAATGGGCTCTGAAGTACGGTCTGTTCCTGAGACGGTTATCTTCCGATCGTTATATGATCATCACGAACCAGATCACGCTCAAGAGTCTCGAGCAATCGCGGTTCGAGCTGTTGGACGACGTACGCGAGATTACGATCGAGCAGAAGCTTCCAATGACGTTAAGCATAGGCTTCGCTTCCGGTGCGGCTAACGTTATCGAACTGGGACATCTGGTTCAGGGCAGCTTGGATATCGCGCTCGGGCGCGGAGGAGATCAAGCGGTCGTGAAGTTCGGACAGCGTCAAAGCTTCTACGGCGGCAAGAGCAATGCCGTCGAGAAAAGGACGCGGGTTCGCGCGCGGGTAATCTCCCACGCTCTTCGCGATCTCATGAAGGAAAGCGATAATATCATTATCATGGGCCACAAGATGCCCGATATGGATGCCATCGGCGCGGCCATCGGCGTCATGAAGGCTGCGCAGCTCTACGGCAAAGAAGCCTATATCGTTCTGGAAGGCGTTAATCCCGCCATTCATCGGATGATGGATATGTTGAAAGAGGACGAGAAGCTGATCAAACGATTCATCTCTCCGGAGCATGCGCTAAGTTTAATCGGCAAGAGGTCATTGGCGGTCGTGGTGGATACGCACCGCGCGACGATGGTTGCGGAGCCTCGTCTATTGCAAGGCACCGATCGGATCGTGATCGTGGATCACCATCGCCGAAGCGAGGAGTTCATCGACGATGCGGTGCTCGTCTATATGGAGCCTTATGCGTCTTCTACTTGCGAGCTCGTAACGGAGCTTCTGCAATATATCCACGAGCGCGTCGTTCTCGACGTACGGGAAGCTACGGCGTTGCTCGCGGGAATTACCGTCGACACGAAGAGCTTCGCTTTCCGGACCGGCTCCCGGACGTTCGAGGCCGCTTCCTTCTTGCGCCGCAACGGCGCGGATTCGGTGCTCATCCAACGGATGCTGAAAGAAGATCTGGAAGAATACATTCGTAAGGCGGAGATTATTCGTAACGCGGAAGCCTATCGGGATTGCATCGCGATTGCGGTAGCGGATTCCGGCAAGCAAGTGCAGCAACTGCTGATCGCGCAAGCGGCGGATACGTTGCTGAACATGACGGGAATTAAAGCTTCGTTCGTTATCGGATTGAGGCAGGACGGCCTTGTCGGGGTCAGCGCCAGATCGCTCGGCCAGATTAACGTCCAGATCGTAATGGAGCGGCTAGGCGGAGGCGGACATTTCACGAACGCGGCCGCACAGCTTCAAGGTTCGGTAACGGAAGTATTAGCGAAATTAAAACACGTTTTACAAGAACTCGAGAAGGAAGAGGGGTTATTCGAATGAAAGTAATTTTCTTGCAAGACGTTAAGGGTCAGGGGAAGAAGGGCGAGGTTAAAGAGGTGTCCGAAGGGTACGCGCGCAATTTTCTATTGCCTAAGGGCGTCGTTCAGCTAGCGACCGAGGGAGCGAAGAAGACGTTGAATCAACAAACGGCTTCCGCGCTGAAGAAGAAGGAAAACGAGAAAAACGAATTCAAGGCTCTGGCGGATCGCCTGTCCGAGATGACGGTTGTCATAAAAGCAAAAGCCGGAGAAGGCGGACGTCTATTCGGTGCCATTACGAGCAAACAAATCGCGGAAGCGTTGGAATTGCAAAAAGTATCGATCGACAAACGCAAGATCGAGCTTGACGATCCGATCCGGGTGCTCGGCGTAACGAAAGTAACCGTAAAATTGTATCCGGACGTAAAGGGCACGCTAAACGTACAAGTCGTGGAGGAATAGTCCGATGAACGGAAGCGGGGATCAGCAGCTGCTGTACGATCGCATACCGCCTCAGAATCTTGAGGCGGAGCAAGCCGTTCTCGGCGCTATTCTGCTGGAGTCCGAAGCGCTAATCGCTTCCATGGAACGCCTGAAGGCCGAGGACTTCTATAGCGTCTCCCATCAACGCATCTTCGACGCGATGGTGGCTCTTAACGACGATAATCAGCCGATCGACCTCGTTACCTTGACCGCTCGCCTTCAAGATTTGGGGCAGATGGACGAGGTCGGCGGGGTCATGTATTTGGCTAAGCTGGCAAATTCGGTTCCAACCGCGGCCAACGTGGAATACTATGCTCAGATCGTGGAAGAGAAGTCCATTCTGAGACGGCTGATCCGCACCGCCACGCAAATCGTCTCTAACGGTTACGCGACGGAAGACGACGTAGGCGTTCTGCTTAACGACGCCGAAGCGCGGATCATGGAAATCTCCAGCCGGCGTTCCGCGACCGGGTTCATCAGCATCCGCGACGTGCTTATGGAAGTGTTCGAGAAGGTTGAATTCCTCTATAACCATAAAGGCGGAGTGTCGGGAATCCCTTCCGGGTTCATCGATCTGGATAAAATGACGAACGGGTTTCAGCGCAGCGACTTGATTATCGTAGCGGCGCGGCCTTCGGTCGGTAAGACGGCCTTCGCTTTGAACGTCGCCCAGAACGTAGCGGTTCGCGCTTCGGAGACGGTTGCCATCTTCAGCTTGGAGATGTCGGCGCCTCAACTCGTTCAACGTATCGTCTGCGCGGAGTCCAACGTGGACGCGACGCGGATGCGGACGGGACATCTGGAAGGCGATGATTGGGAGAAGCTGTCGATGGCGATCGGTGCGCTGTCCGAGGCTCAAATCTATATCGACGATACTCCCGGTATTACCGTGTCCGATATTCGGGCCAAATGCCGCCGGCTCAAGAAAGAGAAAGGGCTAGGGATGATCCTCATCGATTACCTTCAGCTCATCCAAGGGCGGGGCAAAGCGGGCGAGAACCGTCAACAGGAAGTATCGGAAATTTCCCGTACTTTGAAACAGATCGCCCGCGAACTGGAAGTTCCGGTTATCGCGCTCTCGCAGCTCTCGCGGGGCGTCGAGCAGCGGCAGGACAAGCGTCCGATGATGTCGGATCTTCGGGAATCCGGATCGATCGAGCAAGATGCCGATATCGTTGCTTTCTTATATCGGGATGACTACTACGATAAGGAATCGGAGAAGAAGAATATTATCGAGATCATTATCGCCAAGCAACGGAACGGTCCCGTCGGCACGGTCGAGCTCGTGTTCTTGAAAAATTTTAACAAATTCGTCAGTCTTGATCGATCTCACGGCGAAGCCTATGCGGGCAGCGCATAAACCGACAAAGTTAGGCTGAATTCCGAACGATAATATAGGCGGTCGCGGGATTGTTCGTTTTTCCGTTGACTTCCCCGGGTACAGTTGCTACACTATTCATGCTGCCTGATCGCGAGTCATGCGATTTCGGGTGGCATTATCATGCCGGCGTGGAGAACACCCCGGGTGGAGGGATTGCATTGTCAACAGTCGTTGTTGTAGGTACGCAATGGGGAGACGAAGGCAAAGGAAAGATTACGGATTTCCTAGCGGAGAAGGCCGATGTGGTCGCTCGTTATCAAGGCGGTAATAACGCCGGACATACGATCCTTATAGAGAATAAAAAGTACAAATTGACGATGGTACCTTCAGGCATATTCAATCAGAATAAATTATGCGTCATCGGCAACGGAATGGTTATTAATCCCGGTGCGTTGGTGGAAGAAATTCAATATATTCGCGACAACGGATTTTCTACCGACAATCTGAAAATCAGCGATCGCGCTCACGTTATTATGCCGTATCACCTTGTGCTGGACGCTCTGGAAGAAGACCGCAAAGCGGACAACAAAATCGGAACGACCCGTAAAGGGATCGGGCCTTGTTATATGGATAAAGCCGCTCGCAACGGAATTCGCATCGCCGACCTGATGGTTGCCGAAGCGTTCGAAGAGAAAGCGCGCGCGATTATCGCGGATAAGAACCAAGTCATTACCCAGATGTATAACGGAGAAGCTCTGGATGCGGATAGCATCATCCAGGACTATCTGGCGCTCGCGGAACAATTGCGTCCGTTCGTCACCGACACGTCGGTTATTCTGAATGATGCGATCGATGCGGGCAAGAAGGTTCTATTTGAAGGCGCGCAAGGCGTCATGCTTGATATCGACCAAGGTACTTATCCGTACGTTACGAGCTCCAACCCTTCGGCTGGCGGCGTGTGCATCGGTTCCGGCGTCGGACCGTCCAAGATCCGGGAAGTCATCGGCGTTGCCAAAGCCTACACGACCCGCGTTGGCGACGGCCCGTTCCCGACGGAACTGAACAATGATCTCGGTCAATGGATCCGCGACAAAGGCCACGAGTACGGAACGGTAACGGGACGTCCTCGCCGCGTCGGCTGGTTCGACACGGTTGTCGTTCGCCATGCCCGTCGCGTCAGCGGTATCACGGGATTGTCTTTGAACTCCCTCGACGTGCTGACAGGCCTTGAGACGGTTAAGATCTGTACGGCGTACAAATTTCGCGGCGAACTGATGGAGCACTATCCCGCGAACCTCAAGCTGCTGGAAGAATGCGAAGCGGTGTACGAAGAGTTGCCGGGTTGGAGCGAAGATATCTCGGGCGCTAAAACATTAAGCGATTTGCCGGAAACGACTCGTCGTTTCGTCGAGCGGATTACGGAGCTTACGGGCATCCCGATCGCGATTTTCTCCGTCGGCCGTAACCGCGAACAGACGAATCAAGTAGCGAAGATCTACGGAGAGTAAGGGCTGCGATATAGAAAGCCGTTAGTGGGAATTCCACTAACGGCTTTTGTCGTTCGTGCGCCTGACGGTTAATTTTCCTCTTTAGGAACCCAATCGAATATCTCCCCGGATTCCAACGAATCGATAAAACGGTCAAGCCATTTGTAGTACCGGAGCGCTTGAGTCATTTTGGAAATATCGAAGTCGGTTTGGGCGATAAGCATCCCGTTGTCCAAGTTTTCTTCGCGTAGCTTGCGCATTTCCGCAAGCGATTTATTTAAGGCATGTATATTCATCTCCATCGACTTGCGCCACTTGATGGAGAAATAATCCACGAACGCTTGATGCCAATCCTCTTCTGCCTCGTAAAGGTCTTTCCTAGAGCCTTTTCCCCAAATTTTGCTGATCATCTTCAGATCGACGAGCGTCCGCATTCCGGTACTCATGCTCGTCTTGCTCATGCCCATTTCCTCGCCCATGTCGTCCAGCGTAACAGGACCGTCGTGGAAGTACATCATGCCGTACAAATGTCCTATAGAAGTGGTGACACCGTATAAGTCCATGTTATTTCCGATAGAATCGACGACGCGCCGACGCGACTTCTCGATCACTTTGATCTGTTCCTCATTTAATCCGTCGAATGGTGTCATGCCTTACACTCCCTATCTCGAACGTTTCGATTCACGAAACGATATACCCTTGTTCTTATTGTAGAAAAGAGTCCCGATTAAGTAAAGATTACGGCTCGGGAGGAAGTGTAAGGAAACCGGAGCATACACTAAATATAGTACGTAAAGTTAAAACTGTACGTACTATACGGACTTATATCCGTTTTGACCCCCTCCGGAGCGGGGGCTACACTTGTTTAAGCGGCTATATGAGAAAGATGAGAAGGATCGAAAGGGGGATTGCTATGGCGATCATAGAAGTCCAATCGTTAACCAAAGTATTCGGCAATGATCCTAAGCGGGCTTATAGCTTGCTAGACCAAGGCTGGTCGAAGGAACGCATTGCCAAGGAAACGAAGCTAACGGTAGGGGTCAATCGGGTCAGCTTCGCTATCGAGCCCGGCGAAATTTTCGTCATCATGGGTTTATCCGGAAGCGGAAAGTCAACGCTGGTCAGATTGTTGAACCGGTTGATCGAGCCCACTTCGGGGCAAGTACTCATCAACGGTAAAGACATCGTGCAATTAAGCGCGGAAGAGTTGCGTCAAGTCAGGCGCAAGACGATCAGCATGGTTTTCCAGAAGTTTGCCCTGTTTCCCCATCGAACCGTATTGGAGAACGTGGAATACGGTTTGGAGATTCAAGGGGTAGCCAAAGACGAGCGACGGGAGAAAGCGATTCGAACGTTAGCGCTCGTCGGATTGGCGGGACTGGAGGATAAACGCCCGGACGAGCTGAGCGGGGGAATGCAACAGCGCGTCGGTCTCGCCCGCGGATTGGTGAACGATCCGGACATCCTGCTGATGGATGAAGCCTTCAGCGCGCTTGATCCGCTCATTCGCAAGGATATGCAGGACGAACTGTTGGAGCTGCAGTCCACGATGAAGAAGACGATTATTTTCATCACGCATGATCTGGACGAAGCGCTGAGAATCGGGGATCGCATCGCGCTAATGAAGGATGGAGCCGTCGTTCAAATCGGTACGCCCGAAGAAATTCTGACCCATCCGGCGAACGCTTACGTTGAACGGTTCGTCGAGGATGTCGACCTATCCAAGGTGCTGACCGCCTCTCACGTGATGATCCGCGCCGAAACGATCACGATGGATCGCGGCCCTAGGGTGGCCTTGCAGCTCATGCGGGACCGGGGGATTTCCAATCTCTACGTCGTAGATAAATCCCGTCAGCTTATCGGCGTCGTTACGGCCGAAGACTCGGCCGCGGCCATTAAGTCGGGGCAGACGCTCGACGAGATTATGATTCGTGAGACGCCGGTCGTATCGCCGGACGTGCTGCTCGGAGAATTATTCGATGCGGTGAGCAGCGCGAAAATTCCGCTTGCCGTCGTCGATGACCGTAAGCGGCTGTTGGGCATTATTATTCGCGGCGCCGTGTTATCCGCACTAAGCGGCAATTCCGGATCGGGAGCGGGTGAGTCCCGATGAACGTGCCTAAAATTCCGATCGGCAAGTGGATTGAGTCACTGGAGACTTGGCTCGAAACGAACGCGGGACCGCTCTTCGACGGCATAAAGCTGATTATCGGATCTACTGTTAACGGGCTAGCGGAAGCGTTCAATTTCTTGCCTCCGCTGCTGATGATCTTGCTGTTGACGGCTATTGCTTACGGGATAGGAAGAACGAGAATCGCCGTTTTTTCCCTGATTGGGCTGCTCCTCGTCCACAACTTGGGCTACTGGGCGCACACGATGGAGACGCTGGCATTGGTATTGACGGCTTCGTTCATCTCTATCTTGCTTGGCGTGCCTCTAGGAATTTGGTGCTCTAGGAACGACAAGGTTCAGAAAATAATTACGCCGGTGCTCGATTTCATGCAGACGATGCCCGCTTTCGTTTATTTGCTGCCGGCGGTCGCTTTCTTCTCGCTCGGCGTCGTACCCGGCGTTATCGCCTCCGTTATTTTCGGCATTCCGCCGACGATTCGGTTAACGAACTTAGGCATTCGCCAAGTTCCGGCGGATCTGGTAGAGGCAGCGGACGCCTTCGGGTCGACTCCGATGCAGAAGCTGTATAAGCTTCAACTACCGATCGCTGCGCCGACGATCATGGCGGGGATCAACCAGACGATTATGCTATCGCTCTCCATGGTCGTCATCGCTTCGATGATTGGAGCGCAAGGCGTTGGAGCGGACGTGTACAGGGCGGTCACCCAAGCCAAGACGGGAGTCGGCTTCGAAGCCGGATTAGCCGTCGTCGTGCTTGCGATTATTTTAGATAGAATTACGCAAAATCTCGTAAGAAAAAGAAGAAAAGGATGAGTGATTGAATGAAGAAGAATCTAAATTTGATGTTAGCTGCGATAATGATCGTTACGTTGGTATTGGCAGGATGTTCGAATAAGAAGAACGAGGGCGGCGGTGACGCAAGCTCTCCGGCTAAGGATCGGGAGATCACGCTGGCTTACGTCGCATGGGACTCGGAAATCGCGAGTACGAACGTGGTGAAGGAAGTACTGGAAAGCAAGCTCGGATATAAGGTAAACATGCTCCAAGTAGACGCGGGGCCGATGTACGTGGGCATAGCGGACGGCAGCGCCGATGCGATGGTAGCGGCCTGGTTGCCTAGCACGCACGGAGAAAACTATTACGAGCCGAACAAAGATAAATTCGAAGACCTGGGAACGAATCTGGACGGAACGAAGGTTGGACTGGCCGTGCCGGCCTACATGGATATCTCATCCATCGAAGACCTGAAAGGCGATGTGGGCAAGTCGGTCAAATACACGATTACGGGCATCGAGCCCGGCGCGGGAATTATGACGGCCACTAGCAAGGCTATCGAGGAATACGGCTTGACCGATTGGAAGCTGTTGGAGAGCTCTTCGGCCGCGATGGCTAAAGTGCTTCGGGATGCTTACGACAAGCAGCAGCCCGTCATCGTTACGGGCTGGACGCCTCACTGGATGTTCGCCGAGATGGATCTGAAATACCTGGATGATCCTAAGGACGTATTTGGCGGAGACGAACAGATTCACACGTTGGTTAGGAAGGGATTGAAGGAAGATCAACCGGCCGCTCACCGTTTCCTTGATCAATTCGAATGGACGCCGGCGGACATGGAATCCGTGATGGTCGACATTTTCGCCGGAATGAGCGAGGAGGAAGCCGCCAAGAAGTGGATTGCGGACAACCAAGAAAAAGTGAGCAAGTGGATCGAAGGCATTTAAGGGACGATTGGTAAGGCGGTTATAGATTCAGAGGCAGGCCGATTTCCGTTATTCGACGGGAGTCGGCTTTTTTTATTTTCTCGGATTCCCGTCCCCTCAATGCGCCCTCACGAAATAACGTGAAATGTACAGTTATTTCAGCAGAGTCCTCGGACTAACCTATTCATCGCGCGATAATAACTGTACTTATACAGGTATTGCTTTTAAATGAAAACTCTCTCGTTAAATAACTGTACTTATACAGGTATTTTCTCAATCGCTGCCGCATTTGCATTCCAATATTCATCTATAAACCCGTAAAAAACGTACCGCCGCGCCAAGGACGGCGTAACGGGTTTGCGTTTACCGCGACACGAGAGACTTAGTCACCCCCCGCCCAAGGTCGAGGTACAAAAACATCCTCGGGGATATTTTGTCCCGTGTGGAAACAAATTACAATCAGTTCCGTAGACTTCCCGATCGACGATACATACAAGCGTGATTAAAAAGAGAAGTGGAGAGAGTGCATATGAAGTTTTTTACGAATTTTTCGCTGAGGAATCCCGTGGCCATCGTTCTGTTGGTCATTCTGGTGGCGGTGGGCGGGATGTATGCCGCTACGCAATTTAAGCAAGAGCAGCAACCGGAGATCGCGTTTCCGGGAGTCATGGTGTCGGCGGTATATCCGGGAGCGGCTCCTAACGAGGTCATGAATCAAGTGACGTTGCCTCTGGAAAAGGTGCTTAGGAACGTGGAGGGCGTGAAGAACGTCACCTCTCAATCCGGCAATAGCGTCTCCATGCTGCAACTGGAATTCAGTTTCAAAGACGACATGAAGAAAAAGCAAGAATTGGTGAAGCAAGCGATCGGCGACGTTCAGCTTCCTCAAGACGTTCAGAAGCCGGAGGTGCGCTACTTCTCCACGACGAACCAGCCAATCATGTATACGACGGTAACCGCCGGCGAGGGAGTGTCGCAGGAAGCGTTTAATACGATCGTCAAAACGACGGTGATCCCCGAGTTGCAAGCCATTGAAGGCGTCAGCGACGTGCAGGATATCGGGCTGAAAGACGATGGAGTGTACATTCGGCTAGATGCTCAGGCCATGGCGCAGAAGGGAATATCCTACGAGCAGGTCATGGGCGTTCTTCAAGCAAACAATCTCAGCGTTCCACTGGGAGAAGCGACTTTGCAAGGCAACAAGCTTCCCGTTTTCGTACAAGGAGATTTAAGATCGATCGATCAATTGAAGGAATGGAGCCTAGATGCGGCGGGTAGCGTTAAACTGACCGATATCGCGCAGATCGAACAAGGCAAAGACCTTAGCATGATCAGCTTGACGAACGGCAGTCCGAGCGTCACCTTGAACATCGTGAAATCATCGACCGCGAACACGGTGGAAGTGGCCGATAAAGTTCTTAAATTATACGAGGATGCCGAGAAGTCCGGCCAAGTTCAATCCTTGATCATGTATAACCGCGCAACGGACGTCAAGGATTCCGTCAATACGCTTGCCCGTGAAGGCGCGCTCGGCGCGTTGTTCGCTTCGATCTTGATCCTGTTCTTCTTGAGAAACTTCCGTGCTACCTTGATCGCGATCGTATCGATTCCGTTGTCCATGCTGATCGCGATGATCTGCTTGAAAACTTTTACGGACGTGACGTTAAATATTATGACTTTAGGCGGCTTGGCCGTCGCCACGGGACGTGTCGTTGACGACAGTATCGTCGTTATCGAGAACATCGTGCGGCGCATGAGGGGCGAGAAGATCAGCAAGGATCTGATCTTAACGGGAACGATGGAGGTCGGCCGCGCGATTACGTCTTCGACGATCACGACGGTCGCGGTGTTTGCTCCTCTCGGATTGTTGCAAGGCATGATCGGCGGATATTTCCGGCCTTTCGCCCTGACCGTCGGATTCGCGCTTTTATCCTCGCTCCTGGTCGCGCTCACCGTTGTTCCTCTGATGGCTTGGGTATTAATGAGGAATGCCACGCTGAAGGAAGTCAAGGAATCGGGGATGAGCCGCGGTTACAAGCGGGTGCTGCGCTGGTCGCTCGGGCATAAGGCCGTTGTCCTCATAGTGGCGCTGCTGTTATTCGTCGGCAGTCTAGTTCCGATCTTCGCGGGCAAGGTGGGAGTCGTATTGCTTCCGCAGTCGGACTATAAATACATTTTCGCGAGTCTGACGATGCCTAAGGGGACGTCCATTGAAGTCACGAAGAAAGAAACGGATCGATTGGACGCCATTATCCGCGGACATAAGGACGTTGAGAATACGAATGTGACTATCGGCGGCGGAATGAGCGGCGGAAGCGGCGATAATTGGGCGGAATGGTTCATCGGGCTGCGTTCGGAGGCGGATCTCGATCGGTTCTCGGAAGAAATCGGTCCGCAGGTTCAGGTCCCCCAAGGCTCGGAATTCAGCTTGATAAAAGACGATATGTCCGGCGGGGGAGCCGTATCGATTACGGTAACGGGATCTTCTATGGAGGACATTCGCGCGGCAACGGAGAAAATCACCGCAATGGTTAGCGGCATGCAAGGCATCGAGAACGTCAGCAACAATCTGCAGGATGGAACGAAGGGGATCGCCATCGAAGTCCGGCAGAAGGACGCTTCCCAATACGGACTCTCCGCGGCGCAAGCCTCGATGATTCTTCGTCCGTTCTTGACGGAGGCGAATGCGGGCCGTATCGGCGACGGCTCCAAGGCTAGCGATCTTTACCTTTCATTGAACGGCGCATCTATTACTTCTATAGAAGACATTAGCGGATTGAAGCTGAATACGCCTACCGGCAAACAAATTCAGGTAAAGGATATTGCCGAGGTCAACGAGATTCAGCTTCCTAGCACGCTGCAGTATAAGAACGGCTCGGAGTTCGCTACCGTATCGGCGACGATTACGGATAAGAATGTAAGCAAAGTGAATAAAGCGCTGGACAAGGCGCTTAAAGAGTTAACTTTGCCGACCGGAGCGGAGTACTCTCTTGGAGGCAGCGACGAGGAAATCGGTCAGATGATGAGCGATATGCTGATGGCAATGGGTATCGCCGTCGGAATGGTGTATATCGTCATGGTCGTCGCGTTCCGGGAAGGCAGAGCGCCGCTGGCCGTATTGTTCTCCTTGCCGTTCGCGCTGATCGGCGGATTGGTCGGAACGATGGCGGCGGGCGAACCGGTATCGGTCTCCAGCATGATCGGATTCCTGATGCTGATCGGTATCGTAGTAACGAACGCGATCGTGTTGATCGAACGCGTACAACAGCAGATCGAGCACGGTTCCACGATCCGCGAGGCGCTTATCGAAGCCGGCGGAACGAGATTACGGCCGATTCTCATGACCGCCATCGCTACGATCTGCGCATTGATTCCGCTGGCTATCGGTCTGGGCGGGGGAAGTATCATCTCGAGCGGGCTGGCCGTCGTCGTGATCGGCGGACTCGCGAGCTCGACGCTGCTGACGCTGGTCGTCGTTCCGGTCATCTACGAGCTGCTGTACTTTAAGCGTTCCCGTAAACAGCGCGCGATCAATTCGCAAACAAGAGCGGGAGTGGCGGCATAACGCGAAAGAGCAGTCGCTAGGGTAGTAGGAATAGTCGTTTAAGTAGATGAAAATCTAGCAGTCTGTGTGCCATATCGGACACCTCTTATCGCGAACATTGGAGCCTTCCGCTTGGAATGGAAAGTCCAATGAATCGTGCATAAGGGGTGTTTTTTGACGAAGTCGGACCGTTTAGTAGTAGATATTAAGGAGCGGCAAAATCTGGCGGATTATTGAATGTTTCTAGATAGGTTTGCCCATACTAAAACTATGAAAACCTTTTAACAGGAGGTACCTTGATGTTTAAGTGGGTAAGCTGGGTGATCCGGATGGGAGCGACGGCTTTGCTGCTCAGCTTCTTGTGCATATGGACGACGGGTTATATCGTGAACAGTTACATGGAGTCGGTGGTGAAGGGACTGGATTTGCCTATAGAAATACAACCGATCGCGATGTCGGGCGTGTGGGGGACGTTATGGGGAGCGGATAAAAAACCGAAGGCGGAAGCCGAGTCGACTGTTTCGACATCGAAGACGGCTGAGCGGGAGAGTGCGGAAACGGGCGAAGTAACGTCGGAGCCGCAACACTCGCAGTCGAGCGGCAATGTAGCGGACAAGCCTTCGGATGAACCGGAGGCACAAGCGGATCCTGGAGTCCTGCCGGGAAGCGACGGAGAGAATGGAACGGCTGGCGATGCAAGCCCGGGACCGGATAGCGGAGATGAGGGGAACGGTTCGGTTCCCGCGTTTAACGGCGATGCCGCGTTGGGTCAGCTAACGGATGCAGATAGACAAGCCTTGTATGCGATGGTCGTCTCCAAGCTGAACCCGGAACAGCTGTCGCTGTTATCGGAAGTTTTGAAGGACGGAGTGACTTCGGAAGAGTTAACGCAGGTCCAAGACATGCTCAAATCGTCCCTTTCCGAGGGGGAATATTCTCAAATGATGGAACTGCTCCAAGGCGTGAAAATACCGGACAGGGAAGCAACTCTCGAGTGAATAAAACGCTTACAATAACACAAGCCGCCGGGCGTGTAAACCGGTGGCTTATTCCATTTTTCATAATTCTAATGAACCCAAAAGGTTGATAGATTTGTCGGACCTATGCTAAAGTGAGGTACAAGCTTCTGCCAAAACCGGGAAATAGAATAACGAAAGCAAGGGAAAAGGAGAAGATCATGGCCGTTTTCAGGGGAATGGATCGAATCCGGAAAATAATTGCCGCACCTAAGCAAATCTTCCGGCATGTTCGGTTCACGCAATTGAAAGGTAAGACTCTATCCGACAAACCGACGCAGCCTAGTCTCAGCAACTTCATTCGAAATTATCGCCAGCCTTTCGTCGTAACTCTTTGCGGTATAGCCGTAGTGGTCGCGGTCGGAATAGGCGGACATAGATATGTGCAAGCCAATAGCGTAGAGTATTACAAAGTTCTCTTAAACGGAAAGCCCGTCGGAGAAATCAGCAGCGAGGAGAAAGTCGAGCAATTACTTGCGGCCAAAGCCTCCGAACTGGAGAAAGCGGACACACCCGTACTCCTGGCTCTGAATGACGATCAGGTCACCTACACGCCTGAAAGGGCTTACAAAAAGAAAACGGACGATGATGCGACGCTGACTCGTCTCGAAGGCATGCTTCAGACTCACCCGATCGGCGTGAAAGTGATCGTTGACGGCGAGGAAGTCGGAGTCGTACGGGATGAACTGACGGCCAAGAAGCTGCTGCAGCGGGTGAAGAACAAGTATGCGCCTGCTCGTCTCATTGCCAACAAAGCCGCGACCGAGGTGCGGTCCTTATCTTACAAAGCGACGAACGATGCTTCTCCGGCTAGCACGGCTACTCCGGCAAGAACGATCACTTCCGTCAGCTTCGAAGAGAAGGTCGAGATCGTATCGACGGATATCGAAACTCCGAAGCTGTCGGATCCGGACGAGCTGTTCCTTAAGCTTACGGAGGGAGAGCCGATCCCAAGGAAGTACACGGTTAAGAAAGGCGATTGCATCGGATGTATTGCCTCGAAGCTCAACATAAGCGAAGAGCTCATCTACCAAAACAATAAGTGGATTAAGAATGATTATATCAACGTCGGCGACGTGCTCGATCTGTCCGAGGAAGAACCGCCGATCCTGAACGTGAACTCCGAAGAGCAAGTGACGGAGATCGAAGTCATCGAACCTCCGGTCGAATACCGGAAGAGCGATGCCATGAAGCTTGGTCAGCAGAAGGTACTTCGCGAAGGTACGGAAGGCAAGCAGCAAGTGACTTACCAGTTGATTAAACGGAACGGTTCGCTCATCGAAGAAGAACAGATCGCCAAGAAGGTGCTGAAGGCTCCGGTCGCGACCATTATTCTCAAGGGAACGAAGGTCATCCGCGGCGAGGGCTCGGGTAAATTTGCTTGGCCGGTCTCCGGGGCTCGAATTACGAGCTACGTAGGAGCCCGTTGGGGACGCAACCACAACGGAATCGATATGATCGGCAAGAGCAGTATCATGGCGTCGGATGAAGGCGTAGTCGAATTCGCCGGGTACAAGTCAGGCGGATTAGGTAACGCAGTTATTATTAACCATAATAACGGATTCAAAACCACCTACGGCCATATGAAGAGCGTTAACGTGAAGAAGGGACAGATCGTCGAGAAGGGCGATGTCATCGGCATTATGGGAAGCACGGGGCGTTCCACCGGCACTCATCTTCATTTCGAAATTCATTTGAACGGCAAGCTCAAGAATCCGACAAGCTACTTATAATAGAAATAGAGAAAGCTTTCCCGTCGGTCCGTCAGGACCCGGGGAAGCTTTTTATTTTCTCTGGGTGTTGGAGTCAGCGAGTGAGAAGAGAGGTCGTTGATTGGCTAGCAATAACGGAACTGCTTTCCGTTAAGTTGGGTTCGATGGGGGAGTTGAGCGGGGATAGCGGAATGGAGATCCGTTATGACGGGTTCGATTGGGGCTTACAGGGAGTAACGGCGCGGAGCAGCAACGTTCAAACGAGGGCTTGGCAACAATAGCTGCAGTACAGAACATGAGAGAGAAACAATCAGAAAATGGTGTACGAGATATTGCTAGGCAAATGCCACGAAACGCCATTGGGCTCTCGTCCGCATTATGGTAAGATAGCTATAGATTAGCTTCCGAGAAGCGGAAGGCGGTGGCGAGTATGTTAGGTAAAATTCTGGTCGTCGACGATGAACGGCCGATTGCGGATATTCTTAAATTCAATCTTGAAAAAGAAGGCTACGAGGTCGTCTGCGCGTTCGACGGGGAAGCGGCCGTTCGGCTTGCTTTCGAAGAGGAGCCGGATCTGATTCTGCTCGATCTCATGCTTCCGATTAAGGACGGCATGGATGTGTGCCGCGAGGTTCGGACGCGCCTATCCACGCCGATCATTATGCTGACGGCGAAGGACAACGAGATCGATAAGGTGCTCGGGCTCGAGCTCGGCGCGGACGATTACGTGACGAAGCCGTTCGGCACGCGCGAGCTGCTCGCGCGGGTGAAAGCGCACTTGCGTCGCCAACGCAAGGTGGAAACCGCTAGAACGGATGATGAAACGCAGCCGGAACCCGAGCGGCAAGGATTAAAGCTATTTAATCTTTTTATCGATACGGATATGTATGTCGTCTATAAGAATAATCAACCGCTCGATCTCACCCATCGGGAATTCGAGCTTGTTCACTATCTGGCCAAGAATAGCGGCAAGGTAATGACACGGGAGCACCTGCTTCAAGCGGTTTGGGGCTTCGAATATTTCGGGGACGTAAGAACCGTCGACGTGACGATTCGCCGGCTCAGGGAGAAGCTCGAGGATGACCCGAGCCGTCCGGAGATCATCATGACTAGACGCGGCTTAGGTTATTTGGTGCGCAATCCGAGGATGACGGGCGGTCATTACGGATGAGAACCGTCGGTTTGTTCCGCAGCATTCAGATTAAGCTCATTATGATGGTGCTGCTGCTCATCCTGATCGCGGTACAATTGATCGGGGTGTACTTCATCAGCACGATGAAAAGTTCCTTGATCAATTCCTTCACGGACAATCTGAATAAGCAAACCAATCTGCTGACGGCCTACTTATCCACGTCGAATTTATTATCGGATAATAAGGACGCCAACGCTCTGGTAGGAACCGAAGCGACGTTAAACGCTCTTGTGAGCAATTTCGATACGATTAGCGGCGCGCAAGTTCAAGTTCTCGACGCGGGAGGGAAAGTACTCGCTATTTCCAATACTTCCCCGCAAGTCAATATCGGGCGCAAGAATACGTCTTTGCTCGTCAGCCGGGCGCTTCAGGGCGTTCGGGACAACGAGGAAGAAATCATAGACGAGGACAACACTCGCAGCAAGGTCATCGCTAAGCCCGTCATTAGCAAGGGCAAGATCGTGGGCGCAATCTATATCGTAGCTTCGATGAACGAGCCGTACCAGACGATGGAGAACATAAACCGGATTTTCGTGTCGGCCACTTTACTTGCGTTAGGGCTTACGGCCATTCTGGGAGTGTTGCTCGCGGGCACGATCACGTCGCCGATCAAGGCATTAACGCGGCAAGCGACCGCAGTGGCGGAGGGCCGCTTCGACGAGCGGGTTCCCGTGTTCGGGAAGGACGAGATCGGCCAGCTTAGCGCAGCCTTCAACGACATGACCGATCGTCTAAGCGATGCGTTATCCATCAACGAAGAAGAGAAGGAGAAGCTGTCGTCTATCCTCTCCAACATGAGCGACGGCGTACTGGCTACCGACGAGTTGGGCCGGGTAATCGTGACGAACCGAAGAGCCAAAGGAATGCTCGGTTTCAAGGAACTGGAGGACGGGGTAACGCTGTCCGAAGCCCTCGGCATCGAGAAGGCTCCGATCGCGGACACGCTTCAAGGAACGGAATCCTCTCTGTTGCTGAATCGGGTATCCTCCGATCAGGAAGAGGATATGGTATTCCGCGTCACGCTGACACCGATCCGCCGCAGGGACAAGGGAGTGGCCGGAGCGATAGCGGTGTTGCAGGACGTTACCGAGATGGAGAAGCTGGAGCAATCCAGGCGGGAGTTCGTCGCTAACGTGTCCCATGAATTGAGAACGCCGCTGACGACCATTAAGAGTTACGCGGAAGCGCTCGATGACGGGGCACTGGACGAACCGCCGCTTGCGGACCGGTTCGTAGGCGTTATCCGCAGCGAGACCGAACGAATGATTCGGTTAGTTACGGACCTGCTGCATCTGTCTCGGTTCGATTCCCGCCGGAATCAGTTGCGCAGGCAGAATACGGACTTGTCTGAGATGCTGGAGGAGGTCGTCGACAGGTTCTCGTTCCAATTACGCCAGAAGGCCATCACCGTCTCGGTGAAGGTCGAGAACAAGCAGAATACGGCATGGCTGGATCGGGACGGAATCGATCAAGTGTTGGACAATCTCGTATCGAACGCCATTAAGTATACCCTTGATGGGGGCTCGATCGATATTTCCGCGAAGAGCAACGAAACAGGACAATTGGCGATCGCCATTAAAGATACGGGGATCGGTATTCCGAAGAAGGACCTGAATCGGATATTCGAGCGGTTCTACAGGGTGGACAAGGCCCGTTCGCGGAATATGGGCGGTACGGGTCTCGGATTGTCGATTGCCCGGGAAATCGTCCGGGCGCATGGCGGTTCGATTACTCTCGAATCCGAATCGAACGTCGGAACCGTCGTGACGGTGCTGCTGCCGATCGTGCAGGAAGGGGGTGAGCCGGCATGATCGAGAAAGGCAAATCGGTACTTTTATTCCTCCTCGTCGTCTTCAGCCTCGTTCAGAGCTATTTGCTAGCCTATAGCAATCCTTACATGGATGCGAAGGTGAAGACGGAGTTGAATTACGTCACGACGGAGCCGCTCGGCATGGAGGAGCAGGTGGAGAACCTGATTTTTCCTGAAATGCTCGTGCTCCACCTTGGCAATGACAAGCATACGGTGTTCTATCCGAGCACGCCTCCCTTCTACGAGCTTATTCTGGATAAGCTCACGAGCCGAGAGTTCAAAGGAATGCAACGGGCTTCCGTAAACTCCGTGGACTGGGATCAAATCAGGGAAGAGTATCGCGGGGTAGAGCTTCGCTTCGGGCGCGCGGTTCCTTTCGAACTGTTGTCGAGAGTGTTTAAGATCGATCGCGATTTCTTGTTCTTCGGGGATTCCATCGATCGGATCTGGATCTACACGAGCGAAGTCCGCGATGAGGTTCGGACGTATTTCTTCAGCTCGGACGGTCGCTACGTCTATGAATCGCAACGCGCCGATCTGACAATCGGGGATGTCACGGGGTATGTCGGTTTCGGACAATATTGGGATCCGTACACGACCAAGGACGGGAATCTCTATCTCCCGGAAAAGCCGATGACGCGACTGCTTAAGATGGATGTCGACTTCGATAGCTATACGACCGAGCAGATGCAGGACAACTTATTCGTCGATCCGGGAATCACGCGAACGATTCCGGACCAACCCGGACAGTTCTTCTATACCGATGGCAAGAGAGGGCTCATGATCGAACAGGACGGGACATGGCTGTCCTTTACGGATCCCGTGGCGTCAACGGAAGGGGATAACAACCTGATCGATAACGTCCTGGGCGCGATCAGCTTCGTTAATCAGCATGGCGGCTGGAACGGGAAACATCAGTTCGTTAAGGAATCCGAATCGGAGACGGGCAGCGACGTGGTTCGGTTCCAACAATATTACAGGGATGTGCCTATCGTATCGGGGAACGCGTTGAACTTCGGGTTCATGCAACTGACGATGCGGCAAGGAGAAGTCGCTTCTTACTATCGTTCGTTGATCAATCTCGGCAAAGAAGTGAGCAATAAGAGCAGCAGGCAGTTGCCGGGCGGAGAATCTTTACGATCCATCCTTAACGGCATGGATTCGAACGGCAAGAACATCGAAGCGCTGTTCCCGGCATTCAAGCCGACTCTCTCGAAGGATACCGTGACCTTGAGTCCGGTATGGGCGGCTAGATTGCTCAGCGGGGAAGTCGTTATCGTGTCGGAATCAAGTCCGGTTCAATTGAAGTGATCTCGAATCAACGATAAGGAACGATCGGGAGGAGGAGGAGAAGGATGGACTGGAGACGAGCCAAGAGCGTGCTTATCTTTTCTTTTCTCATGCTGAATATCGTGCTTGGCTATCAGTTATGGACGGAATGGCGCGAGCGGCTAAACACGGCGGTAGACTGGACGTCCCTTCCTCCCGAGACGTTACAGGCCATGCGCGATAAGAATATCCAAGTAGACGACAACGCGAAGATCCCGACGGAGACTCCGTCCATGAGAGAATTAACGTATACGATCAAGCACCGCGCGGGAAGCGGGATCTCTGATCGAATCGCGATCAGCCCTGCCCCCGAAACGAGATTCGTCTTCTCCGAAGACGAGCTTGCCGGCGCGCTGGGCAAAGTCATTCCCGAGCTGAACAAATACACGTTGGATCTGTCGGCCAGCCGCGAGGGGGTATTCTTCGTCTTTAACCGGATGGAGGGCGGGTGGCCGATATTCGACATCCATTTGAACTTATTCTATAGCGAGCAGAAAATCAGGGCTTATTCGCAGGATCTGATCGAAATCAAACCTTCGACGGGCGTTAAGGAACAACAAGTTCTATCGGCGACGAAGGCATTGGCGAAAGTCATCGAACGAAACTTGCCGGTAGGTTCGGTCATTAAGGAAGTCCGCTTGGGCTATCATGGGGAAATATTCGCCGACGCGGAGGCGCAGGTTTCGGCGCCCTCCTGGAGGGTATTGTTGGAAAATGGCGAAGAAGTATATTACGTGAATGCGATCAGCGCGGAAGTGACGACAGAGAAAGGCGAATTTCCCGGTAACCCTTAGTCGGGCGGGAATTTGGCTGGGAGAGGAACAGGAAACGAATATGGGACTTCGATTCACGGTATTGTCCAGCGGATCGACCGGCAATGCGACAGTCGTGTCTACGGACTCGGCTAGCGTGCTTGTTGACGTCGGTCTCAGCGGCAAAAAGATAGATGAGTTATTGAGAGAAAGAGAGATTGCGGGACAGGATCTCGACGGGATCTTCGTGACGCACGAGCATTCCGATCACATCAAGGGATTAGGCGCTTTCGCCCGTAGACATCGGTTGCCTATCTACGCCAACGAGAGAACCTGGGGCGCGATGCTCCGCACGATCGGAGAAATTCCGGATGAGCAGCGCAAAATCTTGCCGACCGATAGCGTCATGGAAATCGCCGATCTGCGGATTGAGTCTTACGCCATATCGCATGATGCGATCGAGCCGGTCGGCTATTGTTTTCTAGCGGACGGCGCGAAACTAAGTCTAGCAACCGATCTAGGTTACGTGAGCGACAAGGTGATGCGTCAGCTGCAAAATTCGGACGTCATGGTATTGGAATCCAACCACGACGTCGATATGCTGCGAATGGGGAGATACCCGTGGAATATTAAGCGGCGTATCTTGGGAGATACCGGCCATCTCTCTAACGAAGCGGCCGGGGAAGCGTTGTGCAGGCTGCTGACGGGCAGCTTGCGAAGGGTTTATTTGGCCCATTTAAGCCAAGAACACAACCTTATGGATTTAGCCAAACTAACCGTGAATACAGTATTAGAAGACAACGGATATTTCTACCAGAAGGATGAATTCGCGCTCTGCGAAACGTATCACGATCGGCCGACTTTGTGGGATGTCGTTAAGTAATGGAGAGCAACCCGGCAACTTCTTCTCGGTCATCGATGGACAAGGAAGAGTTACCGGTTACAGCAGGAGCTGCCTGTCGAGCTCCGCTTCCATCTGCGAGGCTTTTTCCCTGATTTCGTCCGGAGTTAGGAGGCCCTTCTCGACTAGAAGCTCGATTAATGTACTGACAGCGAGAAGCTGTCTGTAGTGGTCATGTTTCATATCCGACACCTGCGATGCGAGATCAAGGAATTGCCAGCTAATCTCCGAAGTTTTCATTGGGAATCCTTCCTTTCTTTACATATGGATTATGAGGGGAAATCACTTGCTTGTCCTCTCTCATTCTATTACTATTCTAGTCAAAACCTTTATAAACATTCCTATTCTTTTCGTCGATAGTATAGAAGATCAATAATTAGTTATTATGATTAGTAGTGCAAGTTCAAAAAGTCCGGTTTTCAGCACCGAGAAGGTTGAAAGAAGCTAGGGAATGAGGATCGGAGCGTAGGCAAACCTGCGTGAGAACCGGAAGTCCCGGCTGAATTCAAGATTCGATGTCGAAATGACTCCTTGAAATGACTTCGTGATCAATTGGGCTTTTTGAACAACCTCTAGTAGGAAGACCGGCAGCGGCTTGGGGAACAGCGGATTTCCCCTAATAGAAGGATGGTGCATGACCATGAGCTTGTTCGATGATGATTTTTACTCCACACGGGTTAAGAGGCGTTCTCGCCATGCGACGAGATCCGAATCACGCTCCTATGGAGGGTACCGCCAAGGTTCCATGCTCCGAGTTGCGCTCATTTCTTCTATAGCAAGTTCCCTGTTGGTCGTGTTATTGTTCGTCCTCTTGAACGGAGGGGGGGACGCCAAGTCCGAGGCTAAGCCGGCGCTCGCCGGAGGACAATCGCTCGTAGAAACGTCCGAGAGGATTATTTCTGCATCCGAGAAAGTTCGCCCCGGAGTTGTCAGTATCATCAACATGACGAACGAAGCCTTGGAGATGCAGGGCGAGGAAGAGCTGGACGCCGATGAGCTTCCTTATCATGCGAGCATGGGGTCGGGCGTTATTTTTCAGAAAAAAGACGGAAAAGCCTATATCATTACGAATGCGCATGTGGTCCAGGATGCCGGCAAAGTCCAAGCTGTACTGGTTAACGGAGATAAGAAGGACGCCAAGATCATCGGCAAAGATATTGTTACAGATCTCGCGGTGTTGCAGGTGGATGCGGAAGGGATCGATACCGTCGTTGAAATCGGCAATTCCGACAAGCTTCGGGTCGGAGAAATGGTGATCGCCATCGGCAATCCGCTCGGCTTCGGGGATTCCTTGACCCAAGGAATCGTATCCTCGACGAAGAGGATCATCCCGGTATCGATTAACCAAGACGGCAACTACGATTGGGAACAAGAGGTCATCCAGACGGACGCGGCCATTAATCAAGGAAATAGCGGCGGGGCGTTGGTCGACCTTAACGGCAAGCTCGTCGGCATTAATAGCATGAAGGTAGCCGATACCGGAGTTGAAGGGATTGGTTTCGCCATCCCGATCGATCACGCCATGCCGATCTTGAGCGAGTTACTCGCCAAGGGCAAGGTTTCCAGACCGTATATGGGCGTCTACACGATGGACTTGGGATTGTATCTCGACAGTCCGGTAGCCGACGATTCGGACGGGGAATCGGGCAAAGATTCGGACGAAGGGGATGGAGAGGGCGACGAGTTCAGCGTTGAACCGCCCGTCATTCCGAAAGACGTCTCGGAAGGCGTCATCGTACTGGAATCCGTCGGACCCGCGCTCGATGCAGGGCTGCAATTCAACGACATTATCGTAGCTTTGGATAATAAGCCGATCGAGAGCACAATGGATCTTCGCAAATATTTGTATAACGCCAAAAAAATCGGGGAATCGTTGAAAGTAACGTATTATCGCGACGGAAAGAAAAAGACGATCAATCTCAAGCTAGAGGAAAAAGTAGAAGAGCCGGAAGAACGCTAAAGCAGGTTCTAGATAGCCGAACGGACGAGAAGGGAAAAACATCGATGTATTGTGTATGCCGCGAGCACGTTGAGCTCGCAATCGACAAATTCGTAGACGAATACGAGGATGCGCCGGACTTGGTCAATCTAGAATCGACGACGTTCTCGGCATGGACGGCTCCCGATCACTGCGAATGGTGCGGCAATAAGGCGGAAGTGCTGGTCGTATAGAGGAAGCGGGAAGAGGCGGTATGGGAGAGGGTTCCTGTGCCGCTTCTTTTTTCATTGGATAGGAAATTATACTCGATTAAGAATTGGGGAACGGCTATTAGACCGGTTTAGGGCTTTGCAGCAGACAACAAACGAGCGTTATTTTTCTAACGGCTGCCGTAGCCTCTATTTTATCGATAAGAAGTGTTTTAGAATTTTAACGGAACCAGTAGCCTCTATTTACGCGCAAAAGGCATGATTTCACTGGAAAACACACAAATAAGAGCGGCCATCTCCGTTAGATTTTGAAAAGTACCTTTTTGAGCAGAATAGCGGCTGCTGGTTCCGTTAGGTTGAAACCAACGTAGTGAGCCTAGAACACTAAGCCATTCCTAATACGATTGCCCTGCATCCATTCCGCTATAGGGTTTGTAAGTATGTGCAGTTTATTCAGGTCCAGGCAAAGCTCGACGAAAATCCGAAACTGTTGTCTTAACCGGTCGGAATTGAAACGAATGAAGCTTGTCGTACAAGTCATCGTATCCCGTGCCGCCCAAGAGCGGAGAAAATCTTGCTGGCGGATAACAACAGTTGCCGGGTCGTTATTTTCATTAAACCGTAGGTTCGATTCGAGCTGTCCGACTCGAAGGAAGCGAACAAATCGTCCAATACCTCGAATACCCGTTCATCCCCGTTCCGCAAGTATTGCCCCCGCTGAAACTCCTCCTCGAATGAAAAGCCTATGACATTTTCCGGCAAGGATCTGTCCATGCCGGCTGCACCCACGAGCTTTTCTTTTCCCAGTATGGCGCTTAAACAAGCAAACCTTATCGAGCGTTCTGAAGACAGCGTTACAGCCTCGTTGAGCGATAGAAACGACCCTTGTCAGGGGTCGTTTTTACTTGTTATTTTCTCCTGCGCCGCCGAACGAAATCCCGCCCCCACTTCCACAAGACGCCGATGACGAGCAGGAAAGCGACGGTCAGCCCGGTGAAGGTGACGCCGAAGGCAATCCATTGGAATGCCGAATAGCCGGCTAAGAAAGACCAGTCGAAGCTTCCTTCCAGATCCTCGATAACCTGATTCATGCCGTATATTCCGCTAATGACCGTATAGATGGTCAGGATGGTGAGCAGGTAACTGGATTGCTTGGAGGCATGGGTCTCCTGATATTTGAAGAGATCTTGTAACGTCTGCTTCACGTCTTCGAACAAGTCGTCGTTACCATAGACTTTCTTCAGTTGGTGGAAAATTTCCCGTCCTTCGGTCTGCGAGACGATCTCGACAAAATAATACTTGGCGGAAAAACAAGTAATGTCCCGAATGAGATTTTCCGTATGCTCCTGCTTGCGTTCCAACTGAACCTTGGAATAAGCGATGGACAGCTTCAGCAAGACGATTCGGTGAAACAGGTTAAGCAGAAGTCCGTAGTAATACTCTCCGTACATTTGATTGGCCAATCGGTTCGAAATCTCCGTCTTCTCGCGGGTGAGGCAGACGTAGCTGGTTTCGCCGGTTAAATAATAAGTGTTAGGAGCCCAGCGGTCGTATCCGAACGTCTCGCAATATTTTTCTATGTACGGCTTATGGCTCGCGCTGATCCTCGGATGGCCATCCAAGCCCAATCCGTCCAGCCGTCCCGCGCGATAGCGGTCATGCAGCGAAATATCGCAATCTTCGGCGAATGCGCAAAACCCGATCACGAACATTCTTTCGTCCACGAAAAAGGGCAGCTTCTCGAAGTGCGCTTCTTCCATTTGCGAACGATCCAAGAACGGCAGAACATGAGGAGCCACCGTTTGAAAAACGAAATTTTCGATTTCCTCGTAACGATTGCCGTCCGCTTCGACGAACGTAAGAAGATCCGGCTTATTCGTATCCTGCAGATGACGCATCCGGTCCGCGAATTCCAATGCCCGGCCGTAAGTAAGCTCGGCATCCGCATCGATTTCTACTCGCAAAGTTAGAAAGCCGGTATCAAAAGGACAGAGGAACACATCGACGGAGTGAACGGTGAACGGGAGGGTCATATGGCGAGTATGAAGAGCGGCCTGAATATTCTTGGATTTGGTTAGTCGCCGGAACGCTTCGGGGTCATCCCGGTTCGGAAAGAGAACATGGTTGGTGAAAGGCAGAAAATACCTCTCCATATCGCGATGGGAGACGCGGTTGTCCGGTCCGTAGAACCGATCCTCGATTTCCAGGTTTCCCAATTGAAAATCGACGTATTTTTCCGTAAGCAGGCTTTCTCGCATCCGGTTCTGGCAATCTCTCTTGAGCGCGAATGGGTATAGGAATTGAAATATCGCCTTTCGTAGTAAGGGATCCTCGCTTGGGGCCATTGTCACGTCAACCACCTCCGTCGTTCTATACATGTTACCCAGAGAGTATGCCGGCGCAAACATTGGAAGGAATAGCCTGGGAATGAGGGAATGTAAAAAACTTATATTTTTTTCCGTTTTGCCCGTTGACAGCATTTGGGGGGCGATGGTAAAGTGACAAATATAACTTTGATGAACGGAAAGGAGGGTTACGAACATGAGTAACGGATTTAGTAATATGTCCCATCTGCCTATTGTCGGAATCAATGCTAGTCATGGACGTAACCCTCTCGCGAACAATCACTAAGCAACCGGAGAATAGCGGATTCTCTTGGATGACGTAGTGAGGCGCATGGTTACGGTGACGTAATCGTGCGCCTTTTTTATCGCATTCGGTTGCTGTGGCGATCCTAGGATCGGTTCGGCTCCGAGCGCGACAGGGATGGGGAAACCCCATTCTGGAGGCGTATCGCTTACGGCGGTAGGCCTTTTTTGTTCCTCTACAAGTAAAACGGCTTCGTTATCCATTGGATGGCGATAGACGTTTGTATCGAGCGGCTGGATAGGCAAGAGGGAGAAAGGAAAAGTCCCGTTGCTTTCCAGGCGTTATAGAAGGGTGTGAACACATAGATATGTTTATCGTATTGAAGAAATTAAGTTGGTTTTTTCGCATGCACTGGAAGCGTTACGCGATCGCGATCTTGCTTCTGACGATCGTGGGAATCATGGACGTTATCCCTCCTAAGCTTATCGGAGTCGCGATTGACGGGATTAGGCAGGAAACGCTGACTTCGGGTAAGCTGACCGAGTTGCTCGTTTTCTGGATTGCGCTCACCGTCGTGGGCTACGGAATTACTTATGTGTGGCTATATCAGCTGTTCGGCGGCGCGTTCGTGCTGGAGCGGTTGTTGCGGTCTCGTCTGATGCGGCATCTGCTGAAAATGAACCCTACGTTCTACGAACGCAACCGGACGGGCGATCTGATGGCCAGAGCGACGAACGATCTGGGAGCCGTGTCGGTTACCGCGGGTTTCGGAATTCTTACGCTCATTGACTCGACTCTGTTTATGTTAACGATCCTCGTCGTTATGGCGGGCTTGATCAGTTGGAAGCTGACGCTAGCCGCTATGCTTCCGTTGCCGATCATGGCGCTGCTCATGCAGCACTTCGGCAAGAAAATTCACGATCGGTTCACGAAATCGCAGGACGCCTTCGGCCAACTGAACGATCAGGTGCTCGAATCGGTATCCGGCGTAAGGGTTATCCGGGCATTCGTGCAAGAGGACGCGGACCGGAAACGGTTCAGTGAATCGACGGATAACGTGTTCGACAAAAACCTTCAAGTCGCCAAGATCGATGCTTTATTCGAGCCGACGGTGAAAATTCTAGTAGGCTTGAGTTATTTGATCGGTCTCTGTTACGGAGCGGTGCTCGTATTCAGGGGCGAAATTACCCTTGGGGAGATGGTTTCGTTCAACATGTTCCTTGGGATGCTCATCTGGCCGATGTTCGCGATCGGCGAGTTGATTAACATCATGCAACGCGGTAACGCCTCGTTAGACCGCATCAACGAGACGCTGGGCATGAAAGAGGACGTGAAGGAAAGCGAGGCTCCGGTCGCCCTGGAAGTACCGGAGACGATCGCGTTCGATGGCGTAACTTTCCGATATCCATCTTCGTCGATAGACAATTTAGTCGATATCTCCTTCACGCTTCGCAGAGGTCAGACGCTCGGTATCGTGGGCAGAACGGGAAGCGGAAAGACGACGTTGCTTAAGCAATTATTGCGCGAATATCCTATGGGAGCGGGCAAGTTGACCGTCGGAGGAGTTCCCCTGACGGAGCTTGAACTGAACCGGCTGAGGAGTTGGATCGGCTACGTGCCGCAACAGCCGATTCTGTTCAGCAAGACGATCCGCGAGAATATCTGGTTCGGAACGGCGGACGCCGCGAAGGACGACGAGCAATTGAACCGCGCGCTGGAGCTGGCGTCATTCCGTAAGGACGTCGCGTTCCTGCCGGACGGCTTAGAAACGCTAGTCGGCGAGAAAGGCGTTGCCTTGTCCGGAGGACAGAAGCAACGCGTCAGCATCGCGAGAGCGGTTATCGCGGATCCCGAGATTCTGATGCTCGACGATGCCCTATCGGCCGTCGATGCTAAGACGGAGACGGAGATTCTGGAAGGAATCCGCAACGAACGCGCGGGGAAAACGACGATTATTACGACCCACCGGTTAACGGCGGTACAGCATGCCGATTGGATCGTCGTGCTCGATGAAGGGCGAGTGTCCGAAGAAGGCACTCATGAAGAGCTCCTACGGCTTAACGGATGGTATAAGGAGCAGTACGATCGTCAACAGCTCGCTTCCGTGGTGGAAGGGTAAGTATAGAAGGGCACAGTTATGAGCTAAGAAGAAAAGTAGGTGAGATGAATTCATGGGTAACAACGGCAAGCGATTGTTTCAATATGCTTTGAACTATAAGAAACCGATAATCCTAGCGCTGGTGCTGCTGTTGGTAGCGGTTGGCGTCGAGCTCGTCGGTCCTTTCCTCGCGAAGAGGATGATCGACACGAACATCATGGGAATCGAGAAGCCCTGGTACGAGACGAAGCAAGGCGAGAAATACGCGGTATCGTATCGGGAAGGCTGGTACAAGAGAGAGGATCACTTCCGGGAAGGCGAAGCGAAGGGCAAGGAAGTGCGCGTTCTGCAATCGGGGCGCAGCTATTATTTCGTCGATGCGGCAGGCGTACCGAATACCGGCAAAAGAACATTCGAGAGCGGTAAGCTTACGATCTCGAAGGAAGACGGGAGCAAGCAGCTCTATCCCGCAACCAAGCTGTCCGTAGGGGAGACTTACGAGTTTTACAAGCCCGAATTCCGCAGCATCTTCTTGCTGGCAATCAGTTATGTCGGGTTGTTGTTAATCGGCGCGATGCTTGCGTATTGGCAGAGATTGCTTCTCCAAGTGTCCGCGAATCGGATCGTCCGCAAGATGCGCAACGATGTGTTCAGACACATTCAGCGTCTTCCGGTGCAATACTTCGATAATCTGCCCGCGGGTAAAGTCGTGGCCAGGGTCACGAACGACACCGAAGCGATCCGCGAATTGTACGTATCGGTGCTGGCGAACTTTTTCTCCGGAATTATCTATATCGTGGCCATCATCGGCGCATTATTTTTGCTGGATACGAATCTCGCGCTTATCGCTTTGCCGTTCATTCCGATCTTGTACGTCTGGATCGTCATCTACCGCAAGTTCGCGGCGAAATACAATCACGTCATTCGTTCGCGGCTCAGCGATATTAACGGGATGATCAACGAATCGATTCAAGGGATGCCGATCATTCAGGCGTTCCGCAAGGAAAAGGAAACGATGGCCGAGTTCAACGAGATGAACGACGAGTATTTCAAGTATCAGAACAAGCTGCTTACTTTGAATTCCATTACCTCTCATAACCTCGTTAACGTATTCCGCAACGTGCTGTTCATCGCCGTCGTCTGGATGTTCGCCGGAGATTGGCTGGGAACGGCCGTGACGGTTGGCGTGCTGTACGCCTTCATCGACTACATGAACAGGATGATGCACCCGATCGTGGGGATCGTTAACCAACTGTCGAATCTGGAAGTCGCGCGCGTATCGGCGGAGCGGGTGTTTACATTGCTTGACGAGCCGGGTGTTGAAGTGTCGGACAGCCGGATGGACCGGTACAAGGGGAATGTGGCGTTCAAGGATGTTACATTCGGCTATAAGCCGGGCGAAGACGTGTTGAAGAACATCAACTTCAGCGCGCGCCAAGGGCAAACGGTCGCTCTCGTCGGACACACGGGTTCGGGAAAAAGTTCGATTCTTAATCTGCTATTCCGGTTCTACGACGTGGAGCGGGGAGAGATCTCGATCGACGGCGTCGACGTGAGGACGTTGACGAAGCAGCAGCTTCGCCAGCATATGGGCATCGTGCTGCAAGATCCGTTCTTGTTCACGGGAACGATCGCATCCAACGTTAGCCTGGACGATCCGTCTATTTCCCGGGAAAAGGTGGAGCAAGCGCTACGGGATGTCGGCGCGTACGATATGTTCATGCAGCTGCCGGGCGGATTGGATGAGCCGGTGATCGAGAAGGGAAGCACGTTGTCTGCGGGACAGCGGCAGTTGATCTCGTTCGCGCGGGCGCTCGCCTTCGATCCGGCGATATTGATCCTGGACGAAGCGACGGCGAGTATCGATACCGAGACGGAAGCGATCATACAGGGCGCGCTCAACGTGCTCAAGCGGGGACGGACGACGTTCGTCATCGCGCATAGGCTGTCGACCATCCGCGCGGCTGACCAGATTCTCGTGCTCGACCGCGGCCAGATCATGGAACGCGGCAACCACGACGAGCTGATGCAGCAGGGCGGCAAGTACTTCGCCATGTACCAGCTGCAGCAAGGCGCTGCGGCGGAGATCGTGGCGTAGTTGGGGGAAGAGCTTCGCGCTTGGGCGCGGGCTCTTTCTTTGTTTTGTGTTTTGGGGAAGCTGGGGGGCAGGATGGAGTCACGAGAGTAGCTTTTTCGCACCGCGCGCAGCTCTCAGCGCGCGGCTGTGGCGTTGCATGACGGTGGTCGACCACAGATAGTGCTGGAATCCGGCACTGTAGTGTTGGATATTATTCCCCGTTTTCGTTGGGCTGAACTTGGTCGTTCTTGAGTTAATAAGTACTGAGAGTATCTTAAATCCTCCGCAATGCGGTTGACGAACCAAATAGAGCACTGAGAGTAGAGTACCTTATCTTAACCGGTGACTAGGCAGCACGCCATAGAGACATCCAATAGAGCACTGTAAGTACCTTATCTCTGCCACAGTGTGGGTGACGATCCAAATAGGGCACTGAGAGTACCTAATAACCGCCGCAATGTGGTTGACGAACCCAATGAGCACTGAGAGCGTAACTACTCCGGTCAATATATCTGTTCTGTTTTCATAAAAGTATCGGACGTGAGCGCTGGAGGTGGCTATAGTGCTGAAATCTGGCACTATAGAGTTGGGTGGAGCGCGGAGAGTGGCTATAGTGCTGAAATCTGGCATTATAGAGTTGGGCGGAGCGCTGGGGGCGGCTATAGTGCTGAAATCTGGCACTATAGAGTTGGGCGGAGCGCTGGAGGTGGCTATAGTGCTGAAATCCGGTACTATAGAGTTGGGTGGAGCACTGGAGTGAGCTATAGTGAGCCGGAATCGGCCCGAAAACCGGCTTTCTGAGCGAAAGTGCTGTAATCCGCTGTGAGCGGTCTAAATGGTCGGAAACCGAGGAAAAGTGTGCTGCAAGCCGCTGAGGGCAGTCTAATTGGTCGGAAACCGAGGAAAAGTGTGCTATAAGTCGTTGAGAGCGGTCTAATCCCAGGACTAAAGCGTTGGTGGAGCGCCGAGAGTAGCTATAGTACCGGAAAGCGTGTTAATGCGGCGATTACGGTTTTTGGTGCACCGCGGACCACGTATGTTTGGACAATTTTCCTCATTGGTTGACAAGGTCTAATTTTGTATAATGTAGTCAATAAGAACAAGAGGGTGTGTAAACCCCGGAAAAGGAACTACGCCGACATGACGGATACGACGATTATTCGGTTCGAGAACGTAACGAAGACGTATGACCGGGATACGGTTGTCCTGGATAAGGTAAGCTTCGAGATCGAACGAGGGAAATTCTATACGCTGCTGGGTCCGTCGGGGTGCGGGAAAACTACGATATTGAGGCTGATTGCCGGGTTCATGGAGCCTTCGGAGGGCAGTATTTATTTTAATGGAAAACTGATTAACTCCGTACCGGCGGACAAGCGCCAAGTGAACACCGTTTTCCAAGACTATGCGCTGTTTCCGCACTTGAACGTGTTCGAGAACGTCGCGTTCGGCCTGAGAATCAAGAAGATGAAAAACGCCGCCATTACCGAGAAGGTGAACGAAGCTCTCCGGTTCGTCAATCTGGTCGGGTACGAGGATCGCGAGATTTCCGAGATGTCCGGAGGTCAACGGCAGCGGGTGGCGATCGCGCGGGCGATCGTGAACGAGCCGGAGATTCTGCTGTTGGACGAGCCGTTATCGGCGCTCGACTTGAAGCTCCGAACAGAGATGCAGTACGAGCTGCGGGAACTCCAGCGCAGGCTGGGCATCACGTTTATTTTCGTTACCCACGATCAGGAAGAGGCGCTCGCCATGTCCGACGAAATCTTCGTCCTGAACAAAGGGGAGATCCAGCAAAGCGGAACGCCTACCGATATTTATGACGAGCCGATCAACCGGTTCGTCGCCGACTTCATCGGGGAGTCGAATATCGTGCCCGGCCGGATGATTCGCGATTTCCTGGCCGAATTCGCCGGTAAATCGTTCGAGTGCGTCGACCAAGGCTTCTCTCCTAACGAGCCGGTGGAAATCATGATCCGGCCCGAGGATTTGGAAATCACGACCCCGGAACAGGGGAACATGCTGATCAAGGTAGATAGCCAATTGTTCCGCGGCGTACATTACGAGATTAGCGGTTACGATGAATCGGGCAACGAATGGCTTGTCCACTCGACGAAGAAAGCCATTGTAGGCGATAGCGTCGGTCTTCGATTCGATCCGGAGGCGATTCACGTCATGCGGTTCGGCGAGACGGAAGCGGAATTCGACAAGCGGCTGGAAGCCTACGGCGACCATGAGCATGAGCACGGGCAAGCTCCGTTGCCGGGCGGGGCGGTGGAATCGCGCGATGTCTAAGACGCGTAACCTATACCTAATTCCTTACGTGGCGTGGATGCTGCTCTTCGTGGCGACTCCGATCGTGCTGATCGTCTACAACTCCTTCTTCGACGTGGAAGGGAACTTCACTTTCGACAACTTTCAGAAGTTCCTGACTCCCGTTTACTTAAGAATGACGTTCAACTCCTTCTGGTATGCGTTCCTGATCACGCTCTTCTCGTTGCTGGTCGCCTACCCGACGGCGTATTGGTTGACCCGAACGAAGCACAAGCAGCTGTGGCTGCTGCTCATTATCGTGCCGAGTTGGATTAACCTGCTGCTGAAGACGTATGCCTTCATCGGGTTATTCGGCACCTATGGGTTCGTTAACGCCATATTCGAATGGGCAGGCATCGGAACGCAGCAAATTTTGTTCACCGATTTCAGCTTCGTGTTCGTGTCCGTGTACATTTTTATCCCGTTCATGATTTTGCCGATCTATAACGCGCTTGAGGAATTGAATCCTTCGCTGATCTACGCGGCAAGGGATCTAGGAGCTTCCCCGTGGAAAACGTTCCGCAGGGTCGTGTTCCCTCTCACGCTCGGAGGAGTGAAAGCGGGTTGCCAAGCGGTGTTCATTCCGGCGTTGTCGTTGTTTATGATTACGAGGCTGATCGCGGGCAACCGCGTCGTCACGTTGGGCACGGCGATCGAGCAGCATTTTCTCGTTACGCAGGATTGGGGAATGGGTTCGGCGATCGCCGTACTATTGATTATCGTAATGGCCGTCATCATGATGATGACCGGTAACCGGGGAGCGAGGAATACGATCCGATGAGAACAAACGGCAAGCTCGCCCAGCTATATCTCGTAATCGTGTTTATCATCCTGTACGCGCCGATCCTGTACTTGATGTACTACTCGTTCAATAGCGCGGGAACGATGCACGGCTTCGACGGATTTACGCTCGAATGGTACAAGGAAGTATTCCATGACACTCGACTGCTTATCATCGTTCTGAATACGGTCGTCATCGCGCTGCTGTCGTCGGCGATCTCGACGATCCTTGGCGTCGTTGGCGCGCTGGCTATTCAACGCGTACGAAGAAACCGGCCGAGAAATTCGTTGCTGGCGATGAACAACGTGCTTATCGTAAGTCCCGACGTCATTATCGGGGCGTCGTTTCTTATTTTCTTCACGATGATCGGCATTAAGCTCGGGTTCACCTCGGTGCTTCTGTCGCACATCGCGTTCAGCGTACCTATCGTCGTCCTCATGGTGCTGCCTAAGCTTCAGGAGATGAGCCCGACTTTGATCGATGCGGCCAAGGATCTGGGAGCAAGCGGATGGGGAGTGCTCACGAAAGTCGTGTTGCCGTTCCTTCGCCCGGGCATTTTCGCGGGATTCTTCATGGCGCTCACGTATTCGCTCGACGACTTCGCCGTTACGTTCTTCGTCACGGGAAACGGGTATACGACCTTGTCCGTCGAAATCTACTCGCGGGCGCGCCAAGGCATCTCGCCTTCCATTAACGCGTTATCGACGCTGATCTTCTTGTTCACGATCACCCTTGTCGTCGGTTATTACTTCTTGACCCGACGGGGGAGCAAGAAGCCGGATTGGGGGGTCGTGCAGCCATGAAGCAGCTCGTCCGACTGTTCGGCGCCGTGTTCATTATCGCGATCGGGCTTATGTATTTCACTTCCTACCTGAACTCTTCGCAGGGGTATTCCGGAGCGAATACGCTCACGATATACAATTGGGGCGATTACATCGATCCCGACCTGATCGCCGAGTTCGAGGAGGAAACCGGGCTTAAAGTCATCTACCAGACTTTCGATTCGAATGAAGCGATGATGACGAAGATCGAGCAAGGCGGAACCACGTTCGATATTAGCATTCCGTCCGAATACGCCATCGACAAGATGAAAGCAGAAGGATTGTTGCTTCCGATCGACCATAGCAAGATTCCGAACTTAGGCAACATCGATCCCCGGTTCATGAATCTGAGCTTCGATCCCGAGAACGAATATTCCATTCCTTATTTCTGGGGAACGGTAGGGATCATCTATAATACCGAATTGCTCGAGGGACGGACGTTCTCCAGCTGGAACGATCTGTGGAGCGAGGACCTCCGCAATCAAATTCTGTTGGTGGACGGGGCTCGCGAGGTAATGGGATTCGGGCTCAACAGTTTGAATTATTCGCTTAACGATACCGAAGAAGCGCATCTGCAAGAAGCGAAGCGGAAGCTGGGCACGTTGACCCCGAATATTAAAGCGATCGTCGGGGACGAGATCAAGATGCTGCTCGCTGGCGAAGAAGCGGCGGTCGGCGTCGTCTGGTCCGGGGATGCGTCCGAGATCATGGGAGAGAACGAGAAGCTGGACTACGTGATCCCGGAAGAGGGCTCGAACCTCTGGTTCGATAATATGGTCATTCCCAAGACGGCCAAAAATATCGAAGGAGCGCATAAGTTCATCAACTTCATGCTGGATCCCGAGGTTGCCGCGAGGAATACCGAGTATGTCGGTTACTCGACGCCTAACGCGAAGGCGCTGGAGCTGCTGCCCGAAGAGATCTCGCAGGATGAGCGCTTCTATCCGAATCCCGAGATGACGAGCAAGCTGGAAGTGTACAAGAATCTCGGCAAAAAAATGCTTTCCCATTATAACGAGCTGTTCCTGGAGTTTAAGATGCATCGAAAATAGTTCATAAACGACAAAATGCGCCGAGCCCCGACCCCTTATTGCGGTTGGAACTCGGCGCATTTGGCATGCGTTTCTTTACAGCTCATACTGACGAATCAAGTAAGTCGGCGTACAACTCCATGCATGGCAGTAACTGTTGATCAGATGACTGCCGTAGGGAGAGAAATTTTTATTTTGCGGATCGTATAGCTCCCAGAACGTATCGGCGCCATCGGTTAACATCCCGCCCCAATATTGTTTCAAACGATCAACCGCTTCTTCCCTGCACCCGACTACGATTAAGGCCTCAACGAAATGATGGTACATGTAAGGCGTGGTCGGCCCGACTTCCGGGTTAGCGGACAGCAGGCGAAGCATCAGAGCCTTGTTCTCGTCTTTCGGTAACACTTCGGCTAGAGCCATCCAAATCTGCGTTGCCCAAGACACCTGCCGTTGATCTCCGCTCACGAACAAGCCTTGCTCCGCATCCCATAGGCTCTCTTTAGTCGCGTTTTCGATGACGGTAAGCCGCTGTTCAAAATTCGCGCTTTGTTTACATCCGACAGCCTTGGCGAGAGGGATGGCGCGTTTCAACGCGTAAATGAGCACGGCTTGAGAAGGGGCTTGCTTGTTTAACTGCTCATGCCAGTCTATGAAACTCCACCAGGTATCGTCGTCCTTCACGATTCCGCGTTCATCCAACCGCTCCAAGGCTAGCTCGACTTGCCGTCTCGCCGTCGGCCATAACTCATTCAAAGTAGCTTCGTCGTTGGTTTCCAAGTAGTAATCGTAAAGCGTCACCGTAAAAAACAACGAGTAGTCGAATAAATAGGTGTCGTCGGCGATCAGATGAGGTTCGATGAAGAGGTTCGCGGACACCCGCCCGCTTTCGTCGGGTACGCTGGCGAACAGGTACAAGCATCTTTTCACTAGATCGTTATTTCGAAACGTTCGGTAATTGACCAATGCCTGAAGGCGAAGATCGCCCAGCCAAAGCCTGCGGTCGCGTTTGGGTCCGTCCTCGAACACGTCCTGCATGCAGTCCTCTAATGTCTTGACGCTGACGCGATCGATTTCTTGCAGCAACGGATCCGCATGGTTGAACGGGAGCGTATTCGATAGGTCGGCCGATGTGACGGTCGTGCAAGTGATATTGCGAAAGCTGACTTGATACTTACGGGAAGTATCAAGCACTTCCAGTTTCAAATATCGGAAGCTATAACGTCTTGGTAATTTCACTTGTCTAGGCAATACATCCACGATAAGAGTCTCTTCTTGGAGCCAGGAACTGCTGATCCACCCCTCATAGCTGGAAAAAGGCTCCGCCATCTCGACGGGCATCTCGCCGAAGGTTAACTTCAACTTAAGCGGAGCATCCGGAGGACTGCCCACGGGTTTGATATCGAAAGAAACATATCCGACCCGATGGTCTCCGAAATCCAGGATGACGGATTCCCCTTTGCCGAAGGCCCGATTCTCGAGCGTCCCGATTTCCGCTTCAGGTACAGCGCGCCAATCGTGCATCGCCGTCCTATCCGATTGTACGCGAACGATTTGCGTGGGCCGTATTCCTTTGTAAAACAAAGACGGTTTAAGATCGTCCGCCGTTTGGATAAAAGCGTCGTTACGAACGATCGTCGTTTGCGCGGATTGGATTTTGGCTTGATCTCCCATCTCTTCTACCGCCCTCTCTTAAAGCTAAAACGATAAGTTCCGGATCCGACCGAGACGAGGACTCCTTCGCTTGTTTCGACATACGATTGTATTCCATCGGCGGCTTGCAACGGATTGCCGCTCTCCGTAACGGAATCGATACGCGCTCCGTCTAAGAACACTTCCGCGCTAACGTTCGCGGGAATCGTGGAATCGACGTGAACGATTGCGTCAACCACGCGCCAATCGGACGTCATTCGCCCGTATGAGGACTCAAAGCTCGCACGCGCATAAGTCAAATCCCCGGACGAGATTCCGGGACGTATTCGCACGCGTTTATAGGCAGGCACGCTTTCGTCCATGTCCAGCCCCGCCACGTAGCGGTACATCCAATCGCCGATTGCCCCGTAAGCGTAATGGTTGTAAGAGTTCATGTCGTCGCTCCAGAACGAACCGTCCGGCTTAATACCGTCCCAATGTTCCCAGATCGTGGTGGCATCCTTCGTGATCGAGTAAAGCCAAGACGGATACTGATCCTGAAGCAAAAGCTTGACCGCGGTTCCGTGGTAACCTTTCTCCGATAACGCGAGGCATAGATACGGAGTTCCTACGAATCCGGTATCCAGGTGGTAGCCGTTGCGCGTGACCAATTCGTTCAGATCGGAAGCGATTCGCTCCCGCTCGATGCCGTCGACCAGACCGAACACCAAAGGCAGAATATTCGCGGTTTGAGTCGAAGCGGCCATCCTGCCCTCGGAGGTCAGGAACGATTGGCGGAATTTGTCCTTAATTCCATTCAGCAATTCGCCGTATACCCGATAATCGTCCTCGAAGCCCAGTACCGAAGCGGCATCCCGTAGAATCCGCGTCGATAACGCGTAATACGCCGTAGCTACCAATTCGACCGGGGTCGCTCCGAAATAACTGCCTTCATGGGCGTCCAGAGCAAGCCAATCGCCGAAATGAAAACCCGTGTTCCATAGATGCTCCTCTTTGCCCTGAGCCCGGATGAATTCCACCCAAGCTTTCATGCTTCCGTATTGCTGTTCCAGCAGGCGACGGTCGCCGTACACCTGATATACCGTCCAAGGGCAAACGGTGGCGGCGTCCCCCCATGCCGACGAAGTATAGGTTTCATCTCCCCACATCGTCGAAGTATAATCCTCGAGCGCATTCGGGATGACGTAAGGCACGCTGCCGCTAGGGCGCTGGTCCGCCTCCAGATCGCGCAACCACTTGGTGAAGAACGGACCGACGTGATAGTTAAAAGCCGCCGTCCGAATGAACACTTGCGCGTCCCCGGTCCAGCCCAACCGCTCATCGCGCTGAGGACAATCCGTCGGCACGTCCAGGAAGTTGCCTCTTTGACCCCATACGATATTGCTCTGCAACCGGTTGACCATCGGATCCGAACACTCGAAGCTGCCGGTCGGCAACATATCCGAATGAATCACTTCCGCGACGAATCCGCTCAGAAGGCGATCATCCGTCATCTCCTGAAGTCCTTCTACTAGCAAGTATCGGAAGCCTTGGAACGTAAAATGCGGAGCATACGACACTCGTCCGGCTTCGCCCGAGATGTACTCGACGATCTGCTTGGCTTTCCTCAGGTTGGCGGTATAGAAGTTGCCGTCCTTATCCAGCACCTCTGCGTGTTGCAGCCGAATATGCGTGCCGGCCGGCACGTCCAGCGTCATTCGAACCCGTCCGACAAGGTTCTGGCCCATGTCCAGAACCGTTTCCCCGCTCGGCGTTCGAACGATTCGCTGCGGCGTTAAGGTCTCGGTAACGCGGGTAGGAAAATTCTCTTGCGCTACCAGTTGGTCGAAGGGAAGCGGAACCGATACGGTTCCGAACCACTCTCCGTCCGAATAGCCTGCTTCGCTCCATCCTTCTTGATGCAAGCGGGCATCATAGACCTCCCCGGCGTAGAGCTCGGACATCCGAATAGCGCCCGTCGATGCTTTCCAAGAGGAATCGGTAGCGACCCGCTCTTCAGTGCCGTCCTCGTATTGGATGCAAAGCTGCAACAACGCAGCCCTTCTGTCTCCGTAAATATTCCGTTTGCTCAACCAGGTCAACTCGCCTTTATACCAACCGTCGCCGAGCAGGATTCCGATTCCGTTCTCGCCGTCTTGAAGGGCGGCGGTGACGTCGTAGGTTTGATATTGATGACGTTGACGATAGCTTGTCCAGCCCGGCGCGAGCAGGTCATCGCCTACGCGTGCGCCGTTAAGATAAAGTTCGTATACGCCTGCCGCTGTCGAATAGATCCGCGCGTTCCGGATGCCCGGCTTGGCGTGAAACCGCGTGCGCAATAGGAATACTTCCTTGGCATCCTTATCCAGCGCTTCCGAATCGGGAGTGATCCATTCCGCTTTCCATTCCTCGTGAGAGAGGAGCCCCGTCTCCCACCAGGAGGGAGTACTCCAATCCGACTCCCGGCCGTAATTATCCCAAGCCCTTACGCGGTAATAGTACCGAGTTCGAGACCGGACTTCCGGACCGCCGTAATCCACCAGAACGGACTTGTCGGATTCGATGATGCCGGAGTCCCATAAGGGAGCATCGAAATTCGCAGCCGATTCGGACACTTGAATCCGGTAGGCTTGCTGGTTCGTCCCTCTCCTATCCGACGACAGCTTCCAGCCGAACCGGGGAACCTTCACGTCGGTTCCGAGCAAGGTCTCTAGATATTCGCAGCTTAATGAATGTATGTTGAATGATGTCATGGTCGATCTTCCCCCTCCCTAACGTTTAGCCGTTCGGATATACGATAACTTTCAAGCTTCCGCTCTTGTTATGCAGAGCCCGATCCATCGCTTCTTGCGTCCGCTCCAGCGGATAACGATCCGTGATGAGCGAGTTGACGTCCGCGATGCCGGAAGCCAAGATTTCGATTCCCGCGGGATAAGTGTCGGCATATCGAAATACGCCGTAGATATCCACTTCGTGATTGGTCATGAAATGCACGTTCAATGGAATTTCCGCTTGAATGGGAAGGCCTACGATCGCCAGCTTGCCTCCGCGACGCAGCGACAGCAGAGCCGATTGAAGCGCCTTCGGATTGCCTGCCGTTTCCCATGCGACGTCGACACCCAACCCGCCGTTCAATGTTTTAATCGTCTCCACGGCGTCTTGTTCCCGAACGTTGATGGCATGCGTGGCGCCCAACTTCTTGGCGGCTTCCAATCGGACCGGCTCCAGATCGGTCACGTAAATCCGGCTAGCGCCGTAGGCTTTCGCCGCGACGACGGCCAACAATCCGACAGGGCCCATGCCCATGATCGCGACCGTGTTGCCCGGCTTCAGCCCCGTCCGATTGGCCGCGTGAATCCCGACGGAGAACGGCTCTACAAGCGACGCTTCTTCATAACTCAAATGATCGGGGATCGGAAACAGGAAATCTTCGCGCGCTTTCACGTATTGGGCAAAAGCTCCGTCGATCGGCGGAGTAGCGAAAAAAACGACTTCCGGGCACAGATTATATTTACCGGATTTGCACGCGGGACAACGGCCGCACGTCGTTTGAGGTTCGATCGCCACGCGGTCGCCCGGACTTACGCGGGATACGGATTTGCCCGCGGCGACGACTTCGCCGGCGCACTCATGGCCGAGAATCATCGGATACTCGACGGCGGCGTCGCCGATTCTTCCATGTTCGTAATAGTGAACGTCGGAACCGCAGACGCCGACCGCCATCACTTTCACGAGAACCTCGTCGTCGTTCAATTCCGGAATCGGCCGTTCCTCCGTGACGATCCGGCGCGGCTCCGTCATCACGGCCGCTTTCATCGTTGCGGATATATTCATGCTCATCACCTTATTCCTCATTATTGCAATTCAGGTACGATGTAAATTTGTCTGTCCTTCAAGAGTCCGCCCACAAGATTGTTCGCGGCTACCATCGCCATATCGAATCGGGTTTGCGCCGTGGCTGAACCGATATGAGGCAACGTAATAACGTTAGGGAGCGAGAGCAACGGATTTCCGGCATCTACCGGCTCCGTCTCATAGACGTCTAAGGCAGCCGCATAGATCAGTTTCCTCTGCAACGCGTCGATCATGGCCGGCTCGTCTACCAACTGTCCCCGTGAAGCGTTAACGAACACGGCGGTCGGTTTCATCCGTTCGAAATGCTCGATGCGAATCATGCCCGCGGTTTCGCTCGTCAACGGCGCCATCAGAACGACGAAATCGGACTGCTCCAGTAACTGTTCCAGCGAACGGTACTGCGCTCCGTAAGCTTTCTCGGCATCCGGCTTGCGGGAGCGGTTGCTGTACAGAACCTTCATGTCGAAGCCAAGCGCCGCCCTTCGGGCGACCGCTTCCCCGATTCTGCCCATCCCGACGATGCCGATCGTGGCGTGGTGTACGTCCACCCCATAGTGGGCTTCCCCGCCGTTTCCGGGCTCTCCCCATTTGCCTTGCTTGACCAAGGAATCCAGTTCGGGAACGCGCCTAGCCGCGGCCAGAATCAACGCAAAGACGAGATCGGCCACGGTGCCATCGAGAACATAGGGCGTATGCGTACCGATAACGCCGCGCGCTTTCATTGCCGCGAGATCGAAATTGTTGTAGCCGACGGACTGATTGCTGACGATCTTGAGCTGTTTGGCTTCATCCAATAGCTCGGAATCTATTCTTATATCGTTCGTGAGAAGACCGTCGACGTCCGAGATCAACTCCGCCAGCCGCTCGCGGCTGATGTGGCTCTCTTCCGGTTCGATCATCGTGCAGCGTTCCCGGATGATCGTCTTCGCTTCTTCCGGCAACGGCTTCAGCACGAGCACTTTAGGCTTCGCCATATCGTTCCTCCATCATTAAAGTTATGAGTGTAATGAATCGTGTAATTAAAACTCTCGCGACTCTGTTCCAAGCCATCATAACCTTGCGGAAGGTACATTAACTTTAGCGAATCGGGTGCACTATTTTTAGACCAATCTAGGGTTTGCCCTGCCAGTTTTTACGGAATTTCAAAGGAGTCGCGTTTTCCCGGATTTTGAACGTATGGATAAAATGGGTCGCGTTCGTGAAGCCGGTCCGGCGAGTGATTTCTTCGATCGTGAGGTCCGTCGTTTTCAGTAGCTCTTTGGCCGCGATCATGCGCAGGTTTAACAAATATACATAAGGGCTGTAGCCCGTATATTTCTTGAATTCTCGCGAGAGATGATACTTGCTGACGGCGAATTCCTTGGACAGATCGTCCAGGCTGATACTTCTCTGCAACCGGTCGCCCAACGCTTGTTTGATCCCGGTAATGTAGGGAGGAATTTGTTTGTCGTTCCGATGGTCTTGCAGCGCCGATTGGAGAATCTCCGTAATCAGCCGGACCAGAATCGAGGAAGTGAGCAAATCCGATCTTTCGTCCCGTTGCTTCTGAAGCTCTTTAACCCGCTGAATGTCCAATAGGAGATCGTCGTTAACGGATTCCGCCGCCAAGGGACCTCCCAGCTTTAGAAAATAATCAACGTAATCCTGAGCCGTATTTCCGTTGAAATGGATCCAGACGAACTCCCATAAGTCTTCGGGGTCCGTATGGTAGAGATGATATTGTTTGCAGTCGATCAGGAACGCTTTCCCCTGCTCAAGTTCATGCCGAGTTCCTTGGTAGTGCAAATAACCCTTGCCCCTTATCGTGACCAAGAGTAAGAACGAGTCGAGATCATCCCGTTCGATGGAATATCCGGGGCGAGTATAATAATGCCCGATAAACTGGACGTACAACAAAGACGACTTAACGAACGAAGTCGGAGCGGTTCCCATGCTGGATGAACGCAGCCTATCCAAATCCTCGACGATTTTCATTGCAAGCACTCTCCGCAGCAAGATTACTGGATTTTGTAGCAAGATCATCGGATGATCGTAAGACGAAATCAATATATCATACAAATAGGAGCGCTTACTATGAAAGCAACAATACGAGATGAACAGATTAGGATGTGATTCGAATGACAACGATGGCGGATCGTTTCCGAGCGCCTTCCTCCGAATATAGACCTGCTCCGTTATGGGTGTGGAACGACGAAATATCGGAGCAAGTGATTGAAAATCAATTACGCGAACTGAAAAACCACGGCTTCGGCGGTGCTTTCGTGCATCCCAGACCCGGACTCGTTACAGAGTATTTGTCGGAAGACTGGTTCGCTAAGTGGGACTATGCTTTGGCCACGGCCAAGAGATTGGATATGAAGCTATATATCTACGACGAGAATTCCTATCCGTCCGGATTCGCGGGAGGGCATGTCCCCGCCGAACTGCCGGATTGTCTCGCGACGTCGGCTACCTACCGGATCGAATCGATCTCGAAGTTCCGGGAAGGTGCCGGTTCCGCCCCGAAGTGGGTCGTGAATAGCAATTTCTTGAAGGCTTATGCGGTAACCGCGACGGATGACGGCCAGACTTTGATTAGCATCGACCGCGATATGACCGACATTCCGCAGGAGGAATGGCACGAGCAGTGCGAATGGATCATGACCATCGAGATCGTTCCCCCTCAGACGATGTCGTGGCTTGGCGGTTTTGCGTACGTGGACATGATGAGACCGGAGGTCACGCAGGCGTTCTTGAAGTGCACGTACGAAGCTTATTATGAAAGGTTCGGGGCTGACTTCGGCAAGCATATTCCGGCGATATTCACCGACGAACCCGCCGTGACGGGCAGCGGAATCTATAACGTGAAGAAAACGGAGCTTCCGTTCAGCTATTGGTTCGCGGCCGAATTTCGGAAGCGTCGGGGCTATGACCTGTTAAGCCATCTTCCGGCATTGTTCAAGAACGTGGAATGCGACTGGTACGAGAAATCTGCGGTGAAAGTCCGTTACGATTATTACGATACCGTGCGCGAGCTATGGGTGGAAAACTCCATCCAGCCGATCGCCAAGTGGTGCGAGGAGCACGGCGTCGCCTGGACGGGGCACTTCCTCGAGAACTTCTGGCCGCTCGCCGGAGGCATGATGGTCTCTCCATCTATCATGTCCGCTTACGAGTATTTCCAGTGGCCGGCGATCGATCTGCTGCTGGGCAGTCCGCTTCGCGATAAACCTACGGACGATTTACTGGTCACGTTGCTTGAAGCGAAGAGCGTCGCGAATCAACTCGGCAAGGAGCGCGTGCTCTGCGAAGCCTATGGAGCGGGGGGATGGGACTCCTCGTTGGACGATTATAAGCGCATGGGGGACTGGCTGTTCGTTCACGGAATCAACTTCTTAAACCAGCACTATACGCTCATGACGACGGCCGGCGCGCGCAAACGGGACCATCCGCAGTCGTTCGATTGGCGACAGCCGTGGTGGAACGACTACACCGAGATGAACGATTATAACGGCCGCGTCTCTTACCTCCTGTCTCAGGGTACGATGAACCAGCGTATTCTCGTCCTGCACCCGACGACGAGCGGCTATCTGATTCCCAAGGAAGAAGAAGATTCCGATATCATGTGGAACAAGCCGCCTCTAAATCCCGATATGCGAGCTTATCTGGCAATGCTGCAAGCAATGACGGCCGCCCAATGGGATTTCGATCTGGGGGACGAATATATCATGGAGCGGCACGGAAGCGTGACCGGGAATCGTCTTTCGATCGGCAAGCAGTCCTACGACGCGGTCGTCCTATCCGGCGACACGACTAATATGAAGGCTTCCACGCTTGCCCTTCTTCTTCGGCTGATGGATGCCGGAGGAACGGTCTTGGCGCAGGGAGAAGCGGGTCCTTACGTAGACGGGGAAATCATGCCGGAAGCGTTCGCCGCCTTATCGGCGCATCCGAATTACCGGTTGGTCGGCGGTCAGGAAGCTCTTGCAGATGAACTGAGCAAGGTAGTCAGCCTTCGAATGGTCAGCAGCGTTCCTTGGCCGCTTGGGATGGCTCATATGCGCAGGGAACTGGAAGGAAATCGCACGGCGTACTTCTTCGTGAACCATAGCATGGAGGAATTTCGCTCTTTCATCGAATTCCAGGGCGGAACGCTTGAGCACTGGAACCTCTGGAACGGAGATACGGAACCCGTCGCCGTAATCCGGACGGAATTCGGAATCGGATTGGATTTCAAGCTCCAACGCAACGAGTCGATTGTTCTTATCGTGAGCCCAGATGAGCCGATCGCAACGGCTGGAATAGCCGCAACGAACGAGTCCTTGAAGAAGACGAACTTACCGGCGGTCCTGCAGAACGTCGTTCCGGAAGAGGCGAACGTCATCGTAATCGATTATTGCGATCTCGCGGTCGACGGCAAGACGTATTCGGACATGAACACCATCGAAGCCGGCCATCTGCTGTTTCGTCGACGCGGCTTTAATCAGAACCCGTGGGACAATTCGGTTCAATTCAAACGAAGGATTCTGGACCGCAACGATTTCGGGGCGGACAGCGGATTCGCGTTGACCTACCGGGTGATTACGGAGGGGGAACTGCCGGACGCCCCGGTGTACTTTGTCGCGGAGAGACCGCAATCGTACGCCCTGAGCGTAAACGGCCGTCCCGTTCCTTGGCTCCGCGGGGACGCATGGCTGGACCATCACAACGGGCAAGCGGATATTAGGCCATTCCTTAAGCAAGGCGCTAACGAACTGATCTTAACGGCCGACCGTTTCGACGTTATGCTGGAGGTCGAGCCCGTCTATCTGCGAGGCGACTTCTCGATCGGCTCTCGGAATGGCGACTGGGTGATGAGCCGTCCCGAATCCGTATCGATCGGCGAATGGACAAGGCAAGGATATCCCTTCTATTCAGGAGCTTTCCTGTATCACTATCGCGTCGAGGTGCCGGACAACGCCGCTTCCGTCCAAGCTTTGCTTCCGAAGGAGTTGGAAGCTACGGCTTGTTCGATATTCGTTAACGGCGAACGGGTCGGACTGATCGGCCTTGACGATGGCGGGACAACGGATCTGACCAGCCGGATGCTAGCCGGAACGAACGAGATTACGCTTCGCGTGTGCGGCGGCTTGAAGAACGTCCTAGGCCCTCACCACGATCCGGACCGCAGCCGCCGAACGGCATGGCCGAATATGTGGAGAAAGGCTCCGAAATACGGGAAACCCGCTGCTGACGATTACGACCTTATCTCTTACGGAGCCGGCGATCACCTTCGGTTCGAAGCGATCATTCGAGAATAACTAGCGGGAAGGAAGAAGTGGATTAAGAGCGCCTCCAGCGCTCTTTTTTCACATGGATATTACGAATGATGGTATACTATCTTTAGATATACGGCCAAAAGCGGAGGATTAACAATGATTTATCGCAACATTAGAAACAAGCTTTTTTTCGTCTTCTTGGGCATTTCCGTTATCCCGATCTTTATCGTGACGCTCATCTCATATAATGCTTATACGAGTCTTGTCGCCAAGCAGGTTTCCCTTGTTTCGACCGGAACGATCGACAATACCGTGGAACGGATCGATAACATCTTTCAGAACATAGATCGCATTACGTTGTCTTTCCAGCAATTTTCGACCCGGCCCGGCGCGTTCACGGTTTCGCATGAATTGAACAAATTGATCAACAATCCGAACGCGGACGAATACGATTTGTTTCTCGCCCGATCCAACATGCTTTTCTTTTTCAACAATTTGGTTCTCGGTAATCCCTATTTGAACGGTATCTACATCTTCTTGCCGGATGGCAAGTCGATCAGTTACGGAATCAGCACCGATCTGGTTATCGACTACAACCCGCTGCAGGACGATTGGTACGTTAGAACGCTGGAGAAAAGCGGCGGATTGTACATCAGCGACGCGAACAAGAAGGATTTCATTATCAACGCCAAACCGTCCATTACCTTCTCGCGCGCCTTATACGATGCGGATACCCGTCAGCTTCTCGGCGTATTGATGCTCGATAGCGGATTGGACATCTTCAAAGGGATCGACAAAGGGATCGTACCCGATATCACCAATATGTTTCTCGTCAACGGGAACGGCACCATTCTGTATGATAACTACAAGAACCGTATCGGACAACAATTGCCGGAACCGCTGAACGGTCAGATTGCAAACCGATCCGAAGAAATGTCCGAGGAAACGAGCGACGGAACGCTAACCGTCATGAAGCCGTTTCCCGATAACGATTGGAAGATCGTCGCTTCGATCAGCCTGTCCAAATTGTACGAGCAGTACGGCGTCTCGCAACGGCTGCTGCTCTATATTGCGATCACTTGCGCGCTGATCTTCATCCTTCTTTCCGTTATTTTGTCTAACCTGATCACGAAACCGATCATCGATCTGAGCAAGACGATGCGCAAGAACAAGTTTCTGAATCTCGTGACGGCCAAAAAATATATGGAACGGACGGACGAGATCGGGGTGTTGTACGCGGAATACAACAAAATGATCCAGGACATCAATCGCTACATTAAGGAGAGTTACCAGAACAAGCTCATTACGCTCGATTCCCAGATGAAGGCGCTGGAAGCCCAGATCAACTCCCATTTCTTATACAATACTTTGGAATCCATCAATAGCATCGCCGAGATCGAAGAGGTCGAAAGCATCGCGATCATGACCAAAGCGCTTGGAGACATGTTCCGCTACAGCATCAAGACGGAAAGCGAATTGGTATCGATAGATGAGGAACTCGCGCATGTGAATAACTATTTGGCTATCCAGAAAATCCGCTACCAGGACAAAATAGATTTCCGGTTCGACATTCAAGAGGGCTTGTCGCAGCTGAAAATCTTAAAGCTTATTCTTCAACCGATTATCGAGAATGCGTTGTACCATGGGCTTGAAAGCACGAAGAAAAAGGGATCGGTTACGGTGAGGGCGATCGAACGCGAGGAACGGATCCTCTTCGAAATCGCGGACGACGGAGTCGGCATGTCCCCCGATCAGCTTCGAGAGCTTCAATCGTTGTTGAGCGAGCCGCCCGAATTCAGCGAATTGGGCCGTCGGGATAAGCGCAGCATCGGACTGAAAAACGTGCATTCGAGAATATCCCTGTACTACGGTTCGCAATACGGCCTAACCTTGGAGAGCGAGAAAGACATCGGAACGAAAGTCATCATTAACGTTCCCATCCTGACTTAGAGGTGTTACGTATGTATAAATATATCGTCGTGGACGATGAAGTGCTAATCCGGCGGGGAATGCTCAAAAAAATACGAGCGGCCGATTTCGGAGACCGGCTCGCGTACGCGGGCGAGGCGGATAACGGAGAAGACGCTTTGGAGCTGATTCGCAGCGTAAACCCGGACATTATCATTACGGACATGAGAATGCCGGAGATGGATGGAAAGCTGCTCCTCCAAACGTTGCAGAAGGATTATCCCGACAAGAAAGTGATCGTCGTCAGCGGCTACTCCGATTTCGAATATATGAAGGAAGCGATCTCCGCCAAAGCGGTCGGTTATTTGTTGAAGCCGTTTAGCCGAGACGAAATCCGGGATACCTTAACCAAAGCGATCTCCATCCTGGATGCCGAACAATCCGCGTTGCAGCAGTTGGCGCATCAAGAAAACGAGAAGCAGGAGATCAGCTACGACGTGGATTTGCAGTCCTTGGGCAATCTCATTCTGGGGCTCCATCACAAAGAAAAAGCTCCGGTGTTAAGGTCCAGCAAGCTGCGGGAGGTTGCCGGTGCCAAGCATTACCTGCTTATGACGATTTACTCGACGGACATCCTTAACTCCTCTTCATTATCGGCTGGGGATCATTACGTATATATCCCGCATGCGCAGAACGATCATATGTCTTTTTATCTTTTCTACATGTCTGGGGAGAGCGAGGGTATTCTGGAATATGCTAAGTCCGTTGCGGAACGGATCGCGGGGAATGCCTCCAACAATCCGAAGTTCGGCATAAGCGGCCCGAAGACTTCCTTGATCCAACTATCGGAAGCTTACGAGGAAACCGTCGAGGCGTTGAACGGGGGGCGGATCGGAGAGGACAACTCAGCCATATCGGTATTTTGCGGAACGAAATCGGTCACCCCTGCCTTGAGCTGGGAACGAATGGACGAACTGCTGTTTTTCATCGAATCGGGTAACTCGGCCAAGGCGACCGAATGGACCGGTAAGCTGTTCGACCATTTCTACGGACTGCCCGAATCGACTCTGGGAGAGGTTAAGAGCACTTGCAGACTCCTTATCCAAGAAGTTCGCAGTCTGTTGCACCGCAACTTTCATATTGACGGAAACGCGTCCCCGTCCTCGAGCTTCGAATCGGCTCTATCCGGCATTTTCGACATCGAAGCGATCAAGGCTCACTTATTGACGGTTCTGCCCAACATCGCGGAAATGATGAACGAGCAGAACGTTTATTCGTCCGAGCACGTCGTCGATAACATCAGGTCTTACATTCGGAACAATTACAACAAGGTACTGACTCTCGAAAAGATTTCGTCTCTGTTCTTCATCAATCCGAGTTACTGCAGTTATTTGTTCAAGGAGAAAACGGGAGTCAACTTTTCCGATTACGTGAATCAGGTCCGAATCGACAACGCCAAAGCGTATCTTGAAAACACGGACGATAAAGTGTATAAAATCGCCAAAACGCTGGGGTTCGACAACAGCAAATATTTCTTTCGCGTATTTAAGAAGCTGACCGGTCAGACGCCGGAAGAATACAGGCAAACCATAGCGAAACAAAAAGAACAGGCCTGACACTCGGGCCTGTTCTTTCGTCTTAATGCTGCATAAATCAACCTTTGACCGAACCGACGGTAAGTCCGCCGATAAAGTACTTCTGCAAGAATGCGAAAATCACGAGCAGCGGAAGCGCGCAGAGGAAACATGCCGCGAACAGAACGTTCCATGCGGTCGGGTTCGTCTGATCCCCCATGAAGCCGAGCATCGCAAGCGGTAACGGAGATTCCGCGGCCTTGGAAATGAAGATCATATTAAAGAAGTAATCGTTCCATATCCATACGCCTTGCGTAATCACGACGGATACCGTTACGGGCAGCAAGAGCGGGAATACGATTTGCCAGAACCTGCGGAGCAATCCGGCTCCGTCGATCAGAGCGGATTCTTCAACCTCGATCGGGATGCTGCTCTTAATAAACCCGGTGTACAAGAAAGAAGAAAACGGGATACTGCACGTAATGAACATCAGGATCGGAGTATATTGAGAGCTCGGAATATGGAGTCCTTGGATCGTCTGAACGATCGGAATAATGACCATTTGACTCGGAACGACGAGACCGCATAGGAAGAACAAGTACAATACTTTGCTGAGCCGGTTATTGATCCGGGCGATCGGATAGGCCGCCATCGACGTGAAGAGCACGACTACGACGACGGAAATAATCGTCAGCATTAAACTGTTGCCTAGCGCTTGCATGAAGTGCATCTTCGTGAAGGCGACCCGGTAACTTTCCAGCGAGAACTCGCTGAACAGCTGCAACGGATTGGTCATGTTCTTAACCGAGCGGAACGAGCTCGATAGAGCGATGAGAAGCGGCAGCACGTTCAGCAGGAGGACAAGGGAGATTCCGACATGGGTGAGTGTTTTTTTCAAGGTGCCGCTCATGCCGATACCTCCCTTTTATTCAGCTTCAGAACGAAGAACGACGTTATGACGATAATAAGGGCGAAGGAGATGACGGCCAACGCGGAAGCTTTGCCGTACTGTTGCTCGCGGAACGCCATCCGGAATATTTCGAATAGCAGCGTGCTCGTCGCCCGCCCCGGTCCGCCGTTCGTCATGATGAAAGAATAGTCGAAAGCTTTCAAACCGTTGATGACGCTAAGCGTTAAGTTAATCGTGATGGAGGTTGCCAGCAACGGAAGACGGATAAACCGGGTGATTTTCCAGGCGTTCGCTCCGTCGATTTTCCCGGCTTCTTCGAGATCGACCGGTACGGTCTGCAATCCCGCAAGGAAAATGACCGTGCTTGTTCCGATGTGTTTCCAAATATCGACCGTGGTGATCGCGTATAACGCGGAATCGTAGTTGCCTAGCAGGTTAAGATTCGCACCGTCGAAACCAAACCAGCTTAATACGGTCGCGATCAAGCCGCTATCCGGCATATAAACGTAACTCCATATAAAACCAACGACAATCGCGCTGAACAAAGTCGGAACATATGCAGCTGTACGATACAGGCCGGTGGCTCGAATTTTCATATTCAGGAGAAATGCCAAACCCAAAGCGATTAAGTTGCTGAAAACGACGAAAACTAACGTATAGATCAATGTGTTGGTAAGGGAAGTTCCGGCTACGCCGTCCTTGAAGATCTGCGAAAAGTTGTCGAACCCGACATAGTTAAAATCCTGGACGAAACCGTTGTAATCGGAAAAGCTGTATTGGAACAGCCTCAAGATCGGATAAATCCAAAACACCAGATACATCGTCAAAGCGGGCACAACGAACCAGTACATCGTTTTTTTCAATACCGCTGAATTCATGCCGTGAATTCCTTTCTATATCGAATGGGAAGGGGACCTTGTCGGGTCCCCCTGATTCGAATCTAGTGATGACGGATTATTTCTTCCAAAGCTCGTCGAACTTGGCTTGCATCGCGCTCGCGACGTCTTCCGGAGTCGTTTTGCGACCGCCGATGATTTCGCCGAATTTCACCTGAAGGGTATCGGCTACGCCGTTCGGCCACATTTGATTCGCGAAGTAGCTCGAGTTGCCGCTGGATTGATAGAGCTCGTAAGATTCTTTGTAAAGATCGTTGTTCAACGGAACGCCGTTAAACGCGCTGATCGAAGGATTTAGCTTAACCCACTCTTTGAACAAGTCGGATTCGCTGTCGAACCAGTAGTTCAATACTTGCTTAACCTCTTCCAAGTGATCGGTTTTCGCGTTAACCGCCCAGCCTGCCGCCGTCGAGACCGCCTGCCATACCGGTTGGCCTTTCTCATTGCCTGGAAGCGGGAAGAACCCGCGTTCGAAACTCGCTGCGCCTTGAGCCGTTAAAGTCGGGTAATCCCAAGTTCCGTCGAAGATCATGGCCGCTTTGCCGTCGATGAACATTTGCGTAGCTTGAGGGCCGCCCAGCCCTAGGGTGTTCTTCGCGATGTACCCTTTGTCGTACAGTTCCTTGTACATCGAGATCGCCTTAACCCAAGTCGGATCCGTGAATTTCTTTTCTCCGGTTTGAAGCTTGAGGTCGAAATCCTTGTCGGCCGAGTAAACCGTGTTCGCCGCTAATTGGTAAGCGCCGAATTGAATCCACCATGGATCTTTATCGCCCATGACGATCGGCGTAATGCCTGCGTCCTTCAGCTTCTGGCTAGCGGCAAGGAACGATTCCCAGTCTTGCGGGATTTCGGTAATGCCGACTTGCGCGAACAGGTCTTTGTTGTAATACGTTCCCAGCATGTCGATGCCTTTGGCGATTCCGTATACTTTGCCGTCGTTCGACATGTCTTCTCTTGCGCCGTCCGTGATGTTGCTCATGAAAGGCAAGTCCGATAGATCCGCAAGATAGCCCGCTTTGGAAAGATCGATAATGCTGGCCGCGGAGCCCATTCTCGGCCATACACGGAAGAAGTCGGGCGCTTCGCCTGCGGCAAGCTTCGTCTTAATGGAGGTGTTGTACTGATCGTCCGGAAGCTTCTGTACTTCCAGTTTAATGTTCGGGAACTTCTCGTTAACCATTTTAGGAAGGACGTCTAGTTCGAAATCTTGGCCGTCCGCGGCTTTGTTTCCGGATACGACCATCGTTAGCGTTACGTTTTTCGTGCCGTCTTTGCCGGTTTCCCCGTTGTTGTCGGAGCTGCCGCAGCCGCTGAGCAATCCCACGGTCGTCGCAAGGACCGTTATGCTCGCAAGGATCGTCGACAGCTTTCTTTTCTTATTAATCATTGTTTGATTCCCCCTAATCTTGTTGAACTTCAGTGTTTCCTGATTACGTTTTCATCTTACAATCAGCGCCAGTGTATTAACTTTAGCACTTAAAGTGCACTATTTTTAGATAAACGATGAAAGGACGAAGTCGATCGCACTTGTGGCGGCGGTCGGAGCCGATATGGTATAACAGCTATGTAGCAGTAGAAGTCAGGCTGGCGGGAGTGACGAATCATGCAAAACGGAAAAGCCATTATCGGTATCGACATCGGAACGACCAGTACGAAAAGCGTTGCGTTCGGAGCGGGAGGGAGCATGCTCGGCAGCTTCGCCGTGGAGTATCCGCTCATTCAGGAGCGGCCCGGTTGGGCGGAGCAAGAGCCGGATCTGATTACCGCGGCTGTTGTTCAGAGCGTAAGAGGGGCGCTGGATCGCAGCGGGTTGAAGAGCTCGGACGTGGCTGCCCTAGGAATGAGCTCGGCCATGCATTCGGTCATCGCGGTGGATGCGGGCGGTCGCCCGTTGACGCGAAGCATAACATGGGCGGATGGGAGAAGCGAGATGGAGGCGCGAGGGATTCGCGATCGGCTCGGCGGGATAGAAGTGTATCGCCGTACGGGCACGCCGATTCATCCGATGTCTCCTCTCCCGAAGCTGCTGTGGATCAGGGACCATCTTCCGGAAGTATGGTCCGGCGCGGCCAAGTTCGTATCGATCAAGGAATACGTGCTCTACCATCTGTACGGAGAATGGGTCGTAGATCACGCGCTTGCCTCGGGGACGGGTCTCTTGGCGTTGGATACGTTGGAATGGGACGAAGAGGCGCTAACAATCGTAGGATTGGATGCCGGGAGATTGTCGGCTTTGCGGCCGGGAACGTATAGATTGCAAGGCATGGCAACGAGTTATGCCGAGCAGATGGGAGTAAACCGCGAAACGCCGTTTTTCCTCGGGGGAGCGACGGACCTCTTGCGAATCTGGGAGTCGGCGCGATCGGCGTAGGAGAAATGGCGGTAACCATCGGAACGAGCGCGGCGGTACGGATGATGACGGACAAGCCGCTAACGGACGAGAGGCATCGGTCGTTCTGTTATCATGCCGGCGATTCCTCCTACGTCATCGGCGGAGCGACCAATAACGGGGGGCTTGTTCTGCAGTGGCTGCGGGATTCCATGTTCGCGGCAGGCAATGAGCAGTTAACCTATGAGAGGCTACTCGAGGTGGCGTCGCAGGTGAAGCCGGGAGCGGAGGGCTTGATGTTCCTTCCGTTCCTGACCGGCGAACGGTCTCCGATCTACAACTCCGAAGCGCGCGGTACGTTCTTCGGGACGAATCTGGGCCATCGGCAGGAGCATTTCATCCGGGCTGGCCTAGAAGGCGTGATGCTTGCGGTGCTGTCGGTGGCCGACGTGCTGAAGGAGCTTGCCGGACCCGCGCGCGAGGTGCGGGCTTCGGGCGGCTTCGCGAAATCGCCGTTATGGCGGCAGATGCTCGCGGACATGCTGGGGCAGGAAGTCCAAGTGCCGCGGGTGACGGAGGCTTCGGCGCTAGGCGCGGCGATTATCGCCATGCAAGGGCTAGGGGAAATTCGCGATTGGAGCCAAGCGAAGGAATGGATGCCGATCGCGGAGCGCGTAGAGCCGAACTTGCGGAATACGGAGCTGTATCGCGAGTTGCTTAACATCTATAAGGGCTTATTGGCGCAGTTGCCGGAGCATTTCTCGGCGATCGCCGAGTTTCAGCGCAAGTATCGCTAACAATAAAATGCGATGAGTGATAATAGTTCTCAATGTTGGATACAATACAAGGGAACAAGAATTGGCGGTTATTGCCGCAAATCGAGTAACTTTCCGCCGCAGCGCCAAACACGTACGAATTACTCGAAAAAATCGAGTAACTTTCCGCCGCAGCGCCAAACACGGACGAATTACTCGAAATAATCGAGTAACTCTCCGCCGCAGCGCCAAACACGGATGAATTACTCGAAAAAATCGAGTAACTCTCCGCCGCAGCGCCAAACACGGACGAATTACTCGAAATAATCGAGTAACTCTCCGCCGCAGCGCCAAACACGGACGAATTACTCGAAATAATCGAGTAACTTTCCGCCGTAGATCCAAATACGGACGAATTACTCGAAATAATCGAGTTTAATAATCCTTTGAAACGTTCAAAAAGGCATCCGAGCGGATGCCTTCGCCTTGCAGGATGTGTGAGCGCACAGCCTAAATTTTCGATTCGAACGTTTTGCAATCCGTTTCTTCCGAATGGGAAGCTTGCTTGTTGCGGTTGTTCACGACGTAGATCGAAGAAGCGTTACAAGCATTTCCCGGCGCCCAATGCTTGCATGAATTCACTTCGCATAGAACATCTTTAGCCATTGCGTATTTCACCTCCTTCGCGGAACCGAAGTTTGGTTTGTTCTTTAACTAGGATGGTCGAAGGCGGTCTCTTTATACGTGCACAAACCCGTAACCTTCCCGAAAAGGGGAGATTTCGGGTTGTTTGCCGTTTTTCTCCCTATTTTCAAAGGTAAACAAAAAACTTTTACTCTAATGGGAAATGCTTCAAAGGAAAATTTTATTAAACGTAGAATAGAAAATAGAGTCGAAATAGGCAGAATCTCGTAGAAAATAGTAAATTCGAACCAGAAGTTTCGGTTCGTTAGTCATAAGAGGAGGCGCGAACGTAAATGGCAATCGTTGAAGTCGTCAAATATGATGGACCTGCGGACGTATACGCATGGAAATATCCCGAGCAAGAGCTTGGAACTTGGACGCAATTAATCGTACATGAAACGCAGGAGGCTGTTCTGTTCAAAGGCGGCAAAGCGTTGGACCTATTCGGAGCGGGTAGGCACACGTTAAGCACGCAAAATATACCCGGTCTGCAAACGATCGTTAATCTTCCGTTCGGAGGACGTTCTCCGTTCACCGCGGAAGTGTGGTACGTCAACAAGATCAACTCCCTGGACGTCAAGTGGGGAACCGCGACGCCCCTGCAGCTGCAAGACCCGAAATATCAAATCATCGTATCCGTCCGTTCCTTCGGGCAATTCGGATTGCAGATCGAGGATACCCGGAAGTTCCTCCTGAAGCTGATCGGTACGATCCCGGTATTCGATAAGGACGCGATGACGAGGCATTTTCGCGGATTGTTGATGATGAACATCAAAGAGTTGATCTCCTCGTACTTAATATTCAAGAAGATTAGCATTCTCGAGATTAACGCGTACATATCGGAGATCTCCAAACATATCGAAGAGCGGATCGGTCCGGTGTTCTTGGAATACGGCATCCGAATCCTTAATTTCTTCATGGATTCGATCAATATCCCGGATGATGACCCGGCGACGACTAGATTAAAGGAAGCGCTCGCCAAGAAGGCGGAAATGGATATTCTGGGTTATACGTATCAACAGGAGCGAACGTTCGATACGCTGGAAGGCGCCGCGAGGAACGAAGGCAGCGCAAGCGCGGGCGTCATGGGAGCGGGGATCGGGCTGGGCATGGGCTTCGGGATCGGAGGAGTCGTCGGCAATCAGATGTCGGGGTTAGCCGGACAGTTAAATATGGCTCCGGTCGCTCAAGTTGCTGCGGCTTATAATAAGCCATGCCCGAAATGCCAGACGCTGAATAGACAGGAATCGCAGTTCTGCGCTTCCTGCGGGCATCATTTCCTGGCGGCGGCAGCAGCGGCTCCATCGGTTACGGATGTGGAATGCAACGCCTGCGGCAAGTCGTTTCCCGTTGGCGCCAAGTTCTGTCTGCATTGCGGCGATCCGAATAACGCCTGCGCCAAATGCGGGGCCGACAACGCGGCGGATGCGGCAAGCTGCGTGAAGTGCGGACATGCGATCGGAGGGAACCCTTGCCACAACTGCGGCGAGTTGGTCGATCCCGCAGGCAAGTTCTGCATGAACTGCGGGACGAGCATGATTCTGAAATGCGGACAATGCCAGCATGAGATTAAGCCCGGGCAGAAGTTTTGTCTGGAATGCGGCAATAAATTAATCGAGTAGGAGGAGCGACATGGATAAGCAAAGGGATTACGCGCGCGTTGTGACCCTCATTTACGCGCTCGGCATATTGATTACCCTCGCGGTCGTGTTTTTGGCCGTTGCGCCGTACTCGCGGACTAGCCATACTTGGCTTTCGTCATTAGCTTTGCTCTTGGCGGAAACCGCGATCTACGGGCTGGTGCTCCACTATTTGTCCCAAGGGAAACGATCGAGCGGACTCATTCCCGGATACCTCGCGTTCAGCGCGATCGCCGGACTGTATTTGATCGTCGTTATCGTATTCATTATCGTCTTCTCGTTGGTGCTCGACGTGTCGACGACTTCCTACGTTCTTCTGCATTTCATTGCCTTAGCGATAGCGGCCATTATGGCGAGTTTAGTGACGCTGTACGTCAGGCATTCGGAGCAACAGGATGGCGACCCCTCGTCTTCCTCCATACAGTGGGTCCCTGAAGTGCGCGATTCGCTGCTCTCGATTAAGCAGGAGCTGGAAGGTTGGAATGACGAGGCGAGCTCTCGCCTTTCGAAAGACGTTGCGAATTTGGACGAGAAAGTCCGCTACAGCGATCCGACGTCCCATCCTTCGCTTGCCGATACGGAAGCCGACGTACTGAATCAAGTTCAGTTGTTGGCGAGAGAGATTAACGGTCTGAAGAAGGCGGCGGAAGCGAACGGGCAATCCGAACGGATCGGCAGGCAAATTCAAGAGATCGGGAATCTAATCGCAAGAAGAAACCAGAAGCTCATTCAATTGAAGGGATAAGAGAGGGATCGCACCTTGGCTATAGACAAACCTAAGATTCATACCGCTATCGTTCTTATTTCCATGTTAGTATTTTTTCCGGTAGGAATCATCTTGCTAATCATCCGGTTCGCGACGCATTATAAATATAATCATTTGAGAGCGAAGGATTATGGGGTGGTCGGGCACTCTTTTATGATTCTCTATGGGCTAATCTTGTTGATTACTTTCGCATCGTCAACCGGATCGGACGACATTATTCCTATGGTCGTGGTTTTTGGGATCTTTCTGGGTCTTCCCGGAGTGATCTTCTACATTCTCGGGTCGACGAGAGAGAAGAAAATGAAAAATCTGTACAATATGTATTATCATCTTACGACCGCGCAGGGAATTGAGTCCGTTAGCCGCATTTCTGAATTAACGGGGGTGAGCCGGCGTAACGTGACCCAGGATTTAACGTACATGATCGCATCTCACAGATTGCCGGATGCCAGGTTCGACCCGGTAGCCCAAGTGGTTACGTTGGGTAGTCGCAGAGCGACGGATCCGACTTCGGCCGCGACTTCGACGGGACGACCGAACGAAGCGACAAGAGAGCAGATCATCCTGACCGAACAGGCCGCGGCATCCGGTCTTACCGCTCAATCCGTCACTTGTACGGGATGCGGATCGACTTCGTCGGTTATTCCGGGACGATCGAGGGAATGCGAGTTTTGCGGCAGCGTATTGTTCGTTCCCGCGTAAGTAAAATACAACTTTCGTATAATATCCGAGGTCAGGCCGTCATGCTATGATTTACCTTGTTATGGAAAAACGAACGGGGTGAGCAGATGAGCAGGCTAAGGATTTCGCTGCTTCTCATGGGATGTGTTGTTCTACTGTCGGTTCTTGCCGGCTGCGGCGGGAAGAAGGATAATGCGGCCGCTCTCGGCGCGGAAATCGAGAAGGCCGTGGAAGAAGCGCAAGTTTCGCAGGAAGTCGTGGACAACGAAGCGACGATTCCGTCCGATTATCCTCAGGATCTTCCTATTTTGGCGGATGACGCATCTAATATTAGGTACTATAAAGAAGAAAAGCCGGAACCGGGGGGCGTTTACTTCGATATCGGCTTCAGCACGAAGAAGTCCGTCGAAGAAGCGATCCAACCCTATCGCGATTACATTAAGGAAAAAGGTTACAAGTACGAGGAGCAACCCCCTGTAGGCGGGGGGATTACCGCAACGGGCGAAAGCCCGGAGTGGGGGTTCCGGCTTACCGTTCTTGTCGACAATCTGATCGAAGGAAACACGTTGGTTGGGATCATTTATTACAAGCCGTCGTAAGCCGGCGATAAGGATACGACTGCATGAACGAACACTACCGGACACCTCGCGGCCATCGTGGGGTGTCTTTTAGTTACATGCGAATCGGTTGGATGTGGTAAGATAGGGGGTAATGACTAAGAATCGGATGAGTTAGGGAAGCCGACTTGGGTTTGGATTAAGAGGATGGAGTGGATCAAGTGACGGATTTTGCGGGATTAGGCGTGTCAGAAGGCCGGGTTGCGATACTGAAAGAGATGGGAATCGTAACGCCGACGCCGGTACAGGAGGAAACGATTCCGATCGTGAAGGCCGGACATGACGTGATCAGCCAAGCGCAGACGGGTACGGGGAAAACGTTGGCGTTCGTGTTGCCGATGCTGGATAAGATCAGGACGGACGTGGCGCAGGTACAAGGTTTGATCGTGACGCCAACGCGGGAGCTGGCGATTCAGATCACGGCGGAGATCAAGAAGCTGCTGACGCGCGAAGACGGGATCAAAGTGCTGGCCGTATACGGCGGTCAAGACGTAGAGGCACAGCTGCACAAGCTGAAGGGCGATATGCATATCATCGTCGCGACTCCCGGCAGGCTGCTCGATCATCTGGGCAGGGAAACGATTAAGCTGGACGGCGTGAAAATGCTCGTATTGGACGAAGCGGATCAGATGCTTCATATGGGCTTCCTGAAGGAAGTCGAGGACATTCTGCGTCATACGCCTTACAAGAAGCAGGCGATGCTGTTCTCCGCTACGATGCCGGCTTCGATCCGCGAGATGGCCGGACGGATTCTGCGGAATCCGCAGCACGTAACGGTGAAGAGCGAGCGCGTGACCGTGAAGGATATTCGGCAATGGGTCGTGGAAACGTCGGATCGGGAGAAGCAAGCGACGTTGGTGAAGCTGCTGGAGGAGACCCAGCCTTATTTGAGCATTATTTTCTGCCGGACGAAGCGGCGGGCGAATACGTTAAACGTGGCTTTGCAGGAAATGGGCTACTCTTCGGACGAACTGCACGGCGATCTGTCGCAAATGAAGCGGGAGCAAGTCATGAAGCGGTTCCGCGACGCGAGGCTGCAGCTATTGGTGGCAACGGACGTTGCGGCGCGCGGGTTGGACGTCGAAGGCGTCACCCACGTGTTCAACTACGACGTTCCGCTAGACGTGGAGAGCTATATTCACCGGATTGGCCGTACGGGGCGCGCGGGAGAAAAGGGTCTGGCGATCACGCTGATTTCTCCTAAGGATCGCCGGGAGTTGGCGGATATCGAAGACGGCATTCAGATGATCATGGAACGCCGGAGCGAAGAAGGAGCCCCTCTTGGCGGCGGCGGACTGGAAGGGCCGCGGAACAGCGGCGGGCTTGGCCGTGCGGGAAGCGGCGGCGGTCGTTCGCGCGGGAGCAGCGCGGGCGCGGCGAAAGGCCGCAGCATAGGAGGCAGTAAGGCTCGCGGCGGCGATAAAGCATACGGCGCGGCCGGTGGACGCGGCGGGGACAAGCGGCGCGGCGCGGCGGTTGCGAAGCCCGGCATGGGCAACCGCTCGAGCACGGGCGAGTGGGTCGATCGCGGGCAGAGCCGCGATGCCGAGAAAGCTGGGCGCAGCAGCAGGTCTACGGTAAGCGCGGCGGCAGCGGCTTCGGCATCGGACGAAGCGATCGGGTTTACGTTCAGCGATCGCGGTGAACGCGGCGGAGCATCCGGCGGCAGAGGCAGAGTCGGCGGCGGGGCTGGGCGTAAGCCTGCTGGCGATCGCGGCGGATTTGGCCGCTCGGCGGGAGCGGGTCGCGCTGGCGGTTCCGATCGCGCGGTAGGCGGGCGCGCCGGGTTCGGACGTTCCGCGGATGAACGCGGAACGGGACGCCCTAGCGGCGCGGGCGGGTCGAGCAGACGGAATTCGTCCGAGCGGCTGGCGGAACGCGCGGCGGAGAACGCCAAGTTCGATCGCAATGGCGAAAGCCGCGGCGGCGGTTATGGCGGCGGCGGTCGTTCCGGAGCAGGCGGGTTTAATACCGGCGGAGCCAAGGGCGGTCGCAAGACCGAAGAGCGCGGCGGCAGCTTTGGCGGCGGGCGCTCGTCCGGAGCCCGGAGCGGCAGCGGATTCGGCGGCGGCGGAGCCAAAGGCGGCAGCTTCAAAGGCCCGAAAGGGCCTTCGGGCGGCGGCGGTCGTGGCGGACGCGGATCATCCCGCGGCAGATAGTTTTAAGCTTAAATAGAAACAGACTCCCTTTCGCTTAGGCGGGGAGTCTGTTTTATTATTTTCCGAGTAAGACCTCACTTCAACCCCATAGAGGCGAGCGGCCCATGATTGAAGATGCGTGATAGAATGTGGCCGATTTCTTGGGGGGATTGTTGAAAGTCCGTCTGAATCCAGTGCATGACCACTCCGAGATTGGCGGAGGAAATATACGCGATCAAGTAGTCGAGCGGCACGAGAAGACCTTCCCGAGTGGGCTTATAATAGTCCATTTTGCCGAATATGTGGCTGATCATTAATTCCCTATACTGAGTCATATAAGCCGGGTCGCCCTTGGGACCGAACATGGTTTTGAAAAAAGGGGCATTACGCGCAATTTCTTCGAATATCGATACCATTTTCGGATAGGGTTCGTCTCTCTGGGCGTATTCCCTAAGCTCCATAACGTCCAATTGGCGTACTAGGCTTCGGATATGCTCGAACGCTTCTTCTTTCCATTGCTCGAGCATGTCGGCGACGTCCCGGTAGTGCAGATAGAACGTTCCGCGGTTAATGTCCGCCCGGTTCGTAATATCCGTCACGGTAACCCCATCCGAACCTTTCTCCTGAATGAGTATAATAAGCGCTTCATGAAGAAGCTGTTTTGTTCTCGCTTTTCTGCGATCTATTTTTTCCGACATTAGGGTAGCTCCTCAATAAACGAATGAAGTTGCTCCCTCATTATAGTAAACACATTGATCATTAATCAACACGGTGTTAATTTCGGAAAAATCACGGCTCATCTACATTCGTTCTTTGCTTAGGCAATCTGATGCGGAACGCCGTTTCTACTTGTGGGATGCTAGACATTTCAACGCTGCCCTGATGGGCTTCAACGATATCCTTCACAATGGAGAGGCCGATACCGAGTCCTTCGCCCTGCCTACCGCTGCTGCGATAAAAGCGATTGAAAACGTGCTCCCGATCCTCCTGCGAGACCCCTTTGCCTTTGTCCATAATCGCTATGAGCACCGTTTTCTCCTCTTCAATGATTTGGAGACCTAGATATTTCCCTTCGCTTCCATAACGGATCGCATTGTCGAGGATATTGCGTACGGCCCGCTCGATCAGCGAAGTATTCATTTCGATGAAAACCTCCGCTTTGGGGATGTTAAATTCAAGCACGAGGTTTTTCTCATCGATTATTAATAAATAATCGGCGATTATTTTTCGAATGATCTCGCATACGTCTTCGTTGGTAAATTGAATTTTCTGAGCGTCCACATCTTGCTTGGAGATGTCCAAGATTTGATTGAGCAAACGTTCCATGTACCTGGAATGCTGCAAAATGTTTCTTGCGCTGACTTGTAACTCTCTCTTATCTTTGTAGTGCTCCACTCGAATGGTCTCCGCGTATCCAAGAATCATCGTTAACGGGGTGCGGAGGTCATGGGACAAGTTGAATAGAAGCATTTTCCGCTTACTTTCGAACTGTTCGATCTGAGCGACCTGCTTACGAATTCTTTGGGTCATCTCATTGTAGTGGGTGTTAAGTTGGCTGATTTCATCTTTGGAGTTATCGTGCAGTTCGATTTCCTCGCCTCGCAGATTGACCTGATTAAGCGCGAAATTCAGTTTGCGCAACCGCCGATTCATAGAGTAAAAGAACCATAGGGAAAGGAAGAAGGGGGTTAAGAATGCGACCAGGAGAGGAATGGTTAATGTTAATAGCGTTTGGTATGAGCGTATGAAAAAATAGATCTGACCGGATTTCATCGCTTCGCTCGGCAGACTAACCAGTAAGTAATAGGACTGTCCGTCTTTGTCGGCAGAGGCAGCCAAGGTAACGATTTCCCCTTCGGTCCATAGATTGGTAGGCAAGGGAACGAACCGATCCGTCAGTTCCTTGAAGCTGTACGGAGTCGTTTGGCCGGAAGTATCATAGATCGGTATGCCTTCCGAGGAAATCCACTCCAACCGAAGCTGCGGATGCTGCCGATGAAGGTTGTCCAGAATAGGCTGTGCCTGATCCTTGGCAAAAGCTTGCTCGTCCTTCATTTGTTCGATTGCGGTATGGATGAACTTGTTCAACGAGTTCAGACTGTATCCATTGTCGAATTGTTTACCCGTCAACAAGGAAAACACAATAAATAGAAAAAGGCTCAGGAAGAAGCTAGAAACGACGAGCAACCATAGCTTCGTACTTAATCTCATAACCCATCTCCCGAAAACCGGTAGCCGATTCCGCGAACCGTTTGAAAATGATTAACCGATGATGAGGGACTCTCCAATATTTTGCGAAGCCGATTGATATAAACCCTTAAGTTATTTTCGTCATAATTTTCATGCTTCCAAATTTGTTGATAGATTTCTCTTTTGGTTAGAATACGATCGGGATTACGCATAAAGAGATGGAAGAGCTCGAACTCCACCGGCGTTAAAATATGATGCACCCCGTAGCATTCAAGGGTGTTATTGTTCAAATCCAGAACGAGTCCGTTGAAGCTCAACGTTTCGGAATGGTTCCCGCGTTTAGGAAGATATCGCCTGATATTCGCTTGAACTCTAGCGATGAGCTCCAGCGGACTGAATGGTTTCGTGATGTAATCATCGGCACCCAAGCCTAACGTGGTGATTTTGTCCTGTTCTTGCATCCTTGCGCTAAGGACGATAACAAGCGTTTTCGGTTTACTTTCCTGCACATACCTCAGTACTTCGAAGCCGTTGCAGTCGTCCATCATCAAATCAAGAATCATGAGGTCAAAGCTGCGGCTCTTCATCAATTCGATGGCTTCTCTCCCGGATGGGGCTTCTACCGCTTGCATGCCGGCACGTTCGATATGGAGACAAATTAATTGACGAATATCGGCTTCGTCGTCCACGATGAGTATCCGTTCCATTATGTATAATCACGCTCCGAAGTTATGAGTATCTTTTGCGCTGCTAAGTTAAGTTCAACAGTTAGAAACGTTATCCTCCTTTCGACAATAAATAGTGCGGAACCCAAAGAAAAGCGTTGAAAATTGTAATTCATTTACATAAACTATTAATTATTCATTAATTATTAATCGAGGGTTTTCTAGTAAAATATTCGGGTAGCACAATCGAATAATACTATTCTTTGGAAAATCTGTTTCTATATTAGAGGGGAGATTCAATAATGGATCAAGGTTGGGGGAGAATAGAGGGTAGAAAAAGCGCTTCTTCGTTAAGGCCCGGAATATGGGTTTGCGGGGGCAGTGTCGAAGGCGAAGGAATACGGGATCATCAATGGGTACGAGGATGGAACGTTCCGTCCTGCGGACACCATCACGCGCGAGGAAGCGATGTCTCTCGTCATACGGGCCATGGAGCTGTCGGGAGTAGAAACAACGGTTAACACGACTGATATCGAAGTGACATTATCCAAGCTTGCCGGGAATGAGGAAATAAGCGTATGGGCTAAACCTGCCGTTGCTTCGGCGGTGAAGATTGGAATCGTCAACGGCAGCGATGCGGGCTTGAAGCCAGCGAGTGAAATGACGCGAGCGGAAACGGCCGTTATCGTCCAGCAGATGTTGAAGAAAGCTAAACTCATTGATTAATTAAATATCGAACGTAAAGGATAAGGATTGTCCGCAGGCAGAGGCGCTGCTCGCGGACGATCCTTTATTCTGTTTTCCCGATGAAACCGCGGTTATTGAACAAACTTACATAGAACTGGCGTTTAATGAACAGATCAGTCTGAATTTGATTATTGTATTCTTCGGTAATGACAATATAATAAACGAAGTGACCTTTAATCAACATGGTGTTAATTAAAATAGAGAAAAGATGGTGGAGAGAGTGGCTATATTTAAGCAAAAATTGTTGTGGATCGGGATTATTATCGTCATGGTCGTACTGATCGTCTTCGGAGCGGCGATGATGGGGTCCGTGCTGGGCACGAAACCGAAAGAGCTTCCCGTTGCGTTAGTCGTAATGGATAAGCCCGCTGAATTGCCGACGGGAGGAGCGCTAGCGATCGGGGAGATGATCCGGGAGAAGCTGACGGCGAATACGCAGCTTCCGTTGACTTGGGCAGTCGTTGAATCCGAGGAAGCGGCTCGGGCAGGGATGGACGAACACGATTATTACGGAGCTTTGGTTATTCCCGCCGATTTAAGTAGCGGTTTGCTATCGTTAGCGTCACCGACTCTTAAGCCTGCAACCGTTCAAATTATCGCGAACGACGGTATGAACGCGCAGGCCGCGACGGTCGTGAAGCAAGTATTAGGCCAAGCGATGAAGGCCGTTAGCTTGGAATTATCGAATCAATTGCTCGGGCAGATCGGACAGCAGACCGGAGGACAGATTCCGGTAGCGACGGCGCAAGCTTTGCTCTCGCCGATCGTGATCCAGGAAGAAAGCATCCATGCGGTCGGCGTGAATAACGCGAGCGGCAATGCGCCGGGATTGCTTACCCAGATCATGTGGATGGGAAGCTTGGTGACGGGGATGATCCTGTTCCTGTCCATCCAGAAGACGGTAGCGGCAGGGGCTCGCAGATGGACGGTGATCCTGTCTCAGACGGTAGCCGGAGTCGCGATCGTAGGCGTGGCATCGGGATTCCTGGTCTGGATGGCTTCATCCTGGTACGGCATGGAGCTAGCGCAAACGATGGATACATGGCTGTATCTGTGGCTAGGGGGCGCGGTGTTCTTCCTCTTGCAGTCGATGCTGCTGAATTGGATCGGGCTTCCGGCGATGGCGATCTTGGTGCTGCTCATGTTTTTCTCGATGCCGGTTCTCAATATGGCTCCCGAGTTCTTATCGCAGACGACGCACGACTGGATTTATTCCTGGACTCCGCTTCGTTTCGTTTCCGGGGGATTGCGCGAAGTCATGTATTACGGCGGACTGGACTCGGTCAGTACGAACGCATCCGTGTTATGGATTATCGGGGGAGCGTTCCTCGTTCTCCTGCTGGCATCAAGCGTGAAAAGGGCGAGTACGAAGTCGAACGCGGCGGCATAAAGGATGGAATGATGCGTTGCAAACCGTATCGTGCTTCAATTATAGTCCCGGCCACTCTCTTCGGAGGGTTGGCCGGGTTTTTCATTGCGGCTTGGCCTATGGTACGATAGGGGCACGAAAAAAGGTACGAAAATGGCACGAAAGAGGCACGATAGCATAATATCACGATGGCACGAATGCGCACGATAAGGCACAACACATACAGGGGTTCAGGAGAGGGACGGGATATATGGCAGGGAACGGAAAAATTCGCAACGACGTTAAGCCGGGACTGGAAGTCGATATCGTATTGAAGCAGGACCAACGGACGGGAAAATTAACGCGGGGTGTCGTGAAGGATTTATTGACGAATTCGCCCCAGCATCCACATGGGATCAAGGTCAGGCTGCAGGATGGCCAAGTCGGACGGGTTCAGAATATCGTTAGCGGCGAAGGCATTTAGGAGTTTGACTCTCGAAGCGTCCCTTTTTTGCAGAGCTATGCGGATTGGGCTTACCTGAGTGAAATACACATATATCTCGTTCGGATCGGGAGGCTTTATTTTATGCATATTCAGATTGTCAGCGTCGGTAAATTAAAGGAGTCCTATCTTGTTCAAGGGATCGCGGAATACGTCAAACGACTTGGCCCTTATGCGCGCATAACATTAACCGAAGTAGCCGACGAGAAAGCGCCGGAAGTTCTCAGCCCGGCGGAAGAGCGACAAGTGGTCGGCCGCGAAGGTGATCGTATACTTGCCCAGATCAAGGAAGATGCTCACGTTGTCGCTCTTGCCATCGGCGGAGAACTATGGTCGTCCGAAGATCTCGCGTCGCATCTCGATAAACTCGGCACCTACGGCAAGAGCCACGTCGCCTTCGTCATCGGCGGCTCGCTCGGTCTGTCCGAAGCCGTACTCAAACGCGCGGATAAGAAGCTGAGCTTCGGCCGGCTCACCTACCCTCATCAGCTAATGCGACTCGTATTGGTTGAGCAGATCTATCGGGCTTTTAGGATTAATCGGGGGGAACCTTACCATAAGTGACGGCGAAAAAATTCCCCCTTCGAGAAAATAAATGTACCCGTCTCTAGGGTTTCTACTGATACGAAAAGCCTGAGGCACTCTAGAGAAATCGTCTGTTTGGAAGGCATCGAACTAACGGGAAACGATAGTTGAATCACCGACAAGTAGGCCGCCGAGTATCTCGACGGCTTTCAGTGCATATGTATGAAGGTTTGATCATAGCTCTTGGATCGGATATAAAAGTTTGGCAATTATGCGCCGTGGCAGTTGCTTTCCCATCATTCGCCGATAGACCCGTTAAGCTTAACCGTATCACAAGTGACGGCGAAAAATTCTGGTGTCGAGTAGGGTCTAGAGGCCTGTAGGAGTGGTGGAGTGGGAAAATACCGCCCATCAGTGTAGACAAAGAAATTCCATTTAACTTAATACCATGGAAGACGTATGTGAGTGAAGAAAATTATGATTATATGGTATTTTGCCAATCGCCCGGCTACACACCAAGAAAAGCTGATTTTATGATGGATATTATTAAAGAATATATGATTGAAGTATAAGGGCAATATAATTAATATCCGCTCCAAACAGTCACCCACGCTGCTTCACCAAGCCAATTAAAGGAGAACGCCATCACAGCGTTTTCCTTTGCCCTTTCCCGTATCAATTCTTTGTGTCCTCCCGAGCTTCCAACTGCGCATAAACTTCACCCAAGCCAATCGACTCATAATATCCCGTGTGGTCTGCTCCTTGCGCTTAATCACAGCATCATTCTGATCCTCCGGGACGAACTCCAGAGCAAAGGAGCGCCGAGTCGTCTACAGCATCTACAGCCCCAGCTTGTTGCCCCGCTCGAGACGCTGGATCTGCTTCTCGCCGGAATCGGCCAGCTCGCGGAACTGATTGATCGTCTCGCGCATCTTAGGGAGCGCCTCCTGTTTGTAGGCGCTGATCGAATCGAGCGCCGACAGCACATCGGTGAACGCCTGCTTCATCGTATCGACCGAGATATTGGCCTCCAGCGATTGCCTGTGAATCGCTGCACCCTGATCCTTGAGCATCCGGGACGTGCCGGCGATCAGCTCGTTCGTCGTCTGGTTGAGCAGCTCGATCTTCTTGAGCACGATCTTCTGATTATAGAGCGCGCTCGCGACGATGACGGCGATCTTGAGCGCCGATACGGTCACGTTCTTGGCGCGGTCGACCCCCCGAATCAGCTCCTTGTTATTACGGACGACAACCTCGATCGCCATAATGCCCTGTTGATTGACGACTTGCATCTGCTGCAAATCCATCAGCCGCTGACGCAGCGGGAACATGACCTCCTCCGTAATAAAACGGATCTTGTCGGGATCTTCGCTCCGCACCTTCGCCGCTTCCACCTGCTGCTCGATCGAAGCGTCCATGAGCGTGCCGAGCTCGATTTCCTTCTGCAGCTTCTTCGTCAGGTCGCGCAGCGCCTGCTGCTCGATCTCGAGCGTCGTATTGTCGTTCTTGAGCGTCGTCTTGCCTTTGTCCAGCGAGACGATAATGTCGGAGATGACGTTATCGGCCTTCTCGTATCTCGCGAAGTACGCCCGCAACGGATTGAACAGCTTGCCGAGCAGCCCGCGCTTGGCGAAGTCGACCGCGCTCGGGTCGAGATCCTTAAGCTGAATGTTCAGCTCCGCCAATCCCTTGGCGACCTGCCCGCCTTCGTCGCCCGTCTTGGACAGATTGCCTACGGTAATTTGCAACAGCTGATTTTTCTCCGAAGAGGAACGCATCGTGCCCATGCCGAACGTGTCGATCGACTGGAGGATGTCCTTGCGCTTGTCGAGCGACTCGATATCGAGCGACATAATCGCCTGGACATTGGCATCCGCCATCTGCCGAAGCTTGGCGACCTCCTCGGGTACCGGTTTGACCTCTTCCTCAATCGCAAATTTGATCTCTTCCTGGCTCGGTACTTCCATCGTAAATGACATCTCGCGCTCACCCTCCCAAGGTTCTATGACTTACATTTGAACGTTGAACAAATTGCCGAGCTTGTAGACGACATCGTCCGTATCCGCGTTGATGCTGGCCGCTTCGTTGATGCTTGAGATATCCTGAAGCGCTGCGATGTCTGCGTTGTAGCCGACCGTGTAGATCGGAATCTTGTAATACTCGATGAGATCCCGAATCTCTTTGAGCTTGAGGCCGCCGTTGGTCTCTCCGTCGCTGAGGACGAAGATCAGCGGCTTTACGTTCGGGTTGGCCGCCGCGTAGTCCTGCAGCAGCTTGAGTGCCACGACGACGCCGTCGAAGGTCGCGGTGTTGCCTCCAGCTTGCAAGCTGTCCACCGCGCCGACGAACATCGACTGCTGGTTCGTATCGTACTTGCCGATCGGCAGGTTGACCGTAACATTGCTCGAGTAAGACACGAGGCCGATGCTATTATCCCGGCCTAGATACTTCTGCCCCTTGCTCAGCGATTCCTTGAGACGGTTCAGCGGTTCGCCGTCCATGCTGCCCGAGACGTCAGCTACGAATACCGCTGCGATTGGCTTGCTGCCGTTTTTCTTTTCCTTCCACACCTTCTGGGTCGCGATCAGGACGCTGCCTTCGACCTTGTCAAGCTTGGGCTGATAATCTTCAAGTCCGTTGAAGCCCTTATCCTTGGCGGTCTCCTGGTATTTGGCCTGGGCCGTGAACTCGGAGAATTTCTTAATGATCTCGAGCTTGGTTGCGGAGACGTTGCCAAGCACATAGAGCGGGCTGTCATGCCGCGCGCCGAACGGGGTGAATACGTAGGCTCCCTTCAGCTCCGCCGTGTTGACATAGGTTTGATACTCCAGCACGAAGCCGTCGAGCGCGCCCGACTTGGCCGCTTCCCGCATCTGCAGCGTCGTGGATGCAATGAACGGCACGTTGGCCTGGAAGTTCTCGAACCCCTGAACGGCCTTGTCGCTGAGCAGGTTCGCGCTGTCGAACGTCTGCAGCGTCGTCACGAGGAAGTTCAGGCCGGTCGAGCTGGCGAAAGGGTCCGTGTAACCCATAGAGAACTCTCCCGCCGCGATCGCGTCGATCACCGACTTGACGGTCACCTCGCCGTATTTCTGTACGAACGAGTCGTGCTTCGCCTTCGAGATGACGATACCGGGGACGTTGCCGGCGAGCCGCTTCGTTATGAGCTGCGTCTTGACGCCGGATGCCTTCACCATCTCGCCCCACAGCTCGTTGGAGGGCGTGAAGGCGTCAGGCACGTACTTGCCCGACCGGATATAATCCGCAGCCGTGCCCGAAGCAATATTGCGCAGCTTGACCGAGACAGGCTTTCCGTTTATGGTGATTTTGGCCTTGTTGAAATCCTTCGCGACATCCGTCAGCCAGCCGTCATCGCCTGTCCCCGACTTCTCCGTCGAGGAAAAAATCTCGGCATAATCGGTTGTCGTGCTGTCCGCCGTGATCGGGAACTTGGAGATATCGGGCAAAGAGGCGGCTACATCGACCGGATCGAGATTGATCTGTCCTTTGACAGGCGCCTCCGTCGTCACATCGATATTGCCATACAGCTTGCTCAGCCGCTTAACCGCATCCTCCGACGCCATCTGCTTGTCGGACTTGCCCCAGTTCGTGGACAGATTAACGCCCAAGTAGACGATGACGAACACGATGACTAGAATAATGCCAGTAACCAACAGAAATCTCTTGCCGCTGCTCAATGTATCGCACCCCTTATTGTTTATAGTATTTGGTTTGCTTGATTAACGAATCGATCTCCAGCATGGCGGGCATCTGCTCGATGTCGCCCGGCTCGATGCTGTCCAATCGGGAAATCTCCAGCAGCAGCTTGTCGAGCTTCAGCAGCATCTCTTCGTTCGTACCGATCGCGTTCTTGATATAAGCCATGTATTCGGTGTAAAATGCGGTCTTCTCCTGCAGTAGCTTGGGCGAGTACCGCGCCGACTTGTGAGTCATCACTCGTTCGTACTCGGATTCGTCGAACACGACCAGCCTATTGAGCACGCTCTTGATATTCAAGTAGAACAGATTCTCCACCTCGTCCGCGACGGACGCAAACTTGGCGAAGCTCATCTCTACGGGGTCGAACCGCTGTTGCAGCACCTTGAGCAGGGTCGCCTTCTTCTTGTCCATGCGCTCCATCTGCTCCAGCGTCAGTGAGACGTCCTCCGCAAGCGCCCGGATTCGGCTGTAAGGCGCCAGCGCGGCCAAGAAGTCTTCGCGCGTCTCGATCCGGGCCGGGGTCAATACGATTTTCGCCTTGTACAGCCAGTTGTAGCTTCCGTATATGAGCGCGATCGCGCTGGCGACCAGCAGCGTAACGCCCAGCGCGGTCTCCAGCGAGCCTCCGCCTATCATCACGCCGGCGAAGGCGGGAGAGAGCGTAAGGATATCGACGACAGCCACAGCGGCCGTTAGTCCCAGCATTTTTATGTAATTGTTTGCAGCCACGTCTTGCAGCCCCTTTCACTCCGGTGTAGGATTGTCCGGCCACGCAAGCCGCTCACGATGAATATATGGCCGATCTGGAAATCCGTTCCTATCACTAAATACTATCATATTATGCTAGCGTACGGATTGCCACGAATTGTTTTTCGACAAGATCTTTGAAATTCATTCTTCCGATATTACGGGAGTTGAGGGCTTTGGCCCGTTTAATGAGGAATGTAAAGCGAAATATAGCACCTGCGGAAATGAAAGACAGAATTTCTTACTGTGAAGGAAAACGGTACTTGGTTTATAACAATATTGGCAACCGTTTATGATCGACATCATATGTAGTATTCCTCTTGAGTTCGGATTGAAGTGAACAAGGAGATTGACGCGCACACGACGTGGCGGATTTTTCGCCGATAGACCCGTTAAGCTGAACCGTATCATAAGTGAGAGGAAATTTTTGAGTATTTCTCGGACATCGAACTTAAACTTCTATGAGGGAATCCCCGATGAGAGAACGAACCTTATCACGCATGGAGCGAAACGGAGAGATCGAGGTGACGATCGCGTTCAGCCTGATATGTAGCAGAATTATACAATCTCGCCAATTGTTCTGCCTACTTCCAACTGATCTTCTTCGCTGAATTGATCCTGATATAAATTACAATTTGTAATCGCAGTCACAGTAAGTTCGGGAAAAGTTCTTTATAATTAAAAGTAATGCGGATCTATGGAGAAGAAATTTAACACCCTTAGGGTATAGAGTTCTTTTATATTGATTACGTTCCATATTATTACTCTTTAATAATTTGCTAGACGCCGTGATGATAGAATAATCTGGAAACGATTGTGAGAGGAGAAGTGAGAAGAACAATGGCTTGGGGACATACGGAAAAGAAGGAAGCCATTTGCGGTCGGACGACATCTTGGATGGTCCGCCTTTTGCTGGCATTGATACTTACGCTTGTGCCGATACTTGCCGCGCTGCCCGCATTGGCGGCAGCCGCTGCTGATGCGCCTGACCAAACATCCGGAGCAGGCGATCCGGGGAGCACGTATCGGGCGAACGGACTTGCTCAAAGCTTTACGGCAGGCAAGTCCGGCTATTTGAATCAAATTGACTTGTATATGGCGGATTACGGGAGCTCGGGAATTGTGTTTACGCTCAGTATCTATGCAGGACAAAGCGTGTCCGGAACGGTGCTTGCTTCAGCGACTTTTGGCAGTAGCAATATTCCGTACAATCCAGGAGGCTGGCTGTCCGCTTTGTTCGATCAGCCGGCACAGGTGCAGGCAGGACAGCAGTATACGATGCACTTAACGTCTTCCATCGGTGATACGCCGGTAACGACATGGAAGCACTATGCGACCGACGTATATGCAGGAGGAAGAGCTTATACGGCTTCCAATTGGTCCGATTATGATATGGGCTTTACCACTTATGTCGGTGATTCTCCAAGGGATTATACGACTACGCTCGCCGTTTCTCCCATAACCGGTACATACGGTCAAGCGGTAATGATATCGGCGACGCTGACAACTCCGGAAGGGCCGCTTGCAGGAAAGAGGGTTAATGTCTACCTTGATGGAAGCTCGGTAGGTTACTTAACGACGAATGCAGCGGGTTATGGTTCAGGTAGCTATTCAATTAGACAAGCTGCGGGCAGCTATGAACTGAAAGTAGCGACAGCAGCTTCGTATCCTTACCCTGCGGCGGAGCAGACAACGACGCTTACGGTCAACAAAGCCCCGCTCACTGTAACGCCTAACAATGCGACTAGACCCTATGGAACGTCTAATGGCAATTTCACAATGAGCTTTGGCGGACTGATGGCATGGGACACGGCCTCCTCGCTTGGGCAGCCAGTGTATTCGACTCACGCCGACGCATCCAGCACAATCGGCAATTATGACCTAACAGCCAGCGGTTTGACATCAACGAAGTATGCAATCACTTATTCGCCGGGCACTTTAACCGTGACGCCGGCACTCTTAACCGTCACTGCTGCGGATCAAGCTCGGGCATATGGGCAAAGCAATCCATCTCTATCGGGTTCGATCACCGGTCTTGTTAATGGAGATGCTATTCTGGCGTCCTATTCGACAGCAGCAGTCGTGTCAAGCCCGGTGGGATTGTATCCGATCGTTCCGGCCTTATCTGATCCGGGAGGCAAGCTGAGCAACTATCATGTTGTCATTGAGCAAGGCGGGCTTACAGTTACGAAGGCCGAGCTTCGCGTTGCGCCGAATTCGGCGTCTCGATGGGTCGGCAATGTGAATCCGCAATTCGACGGCACGCTTACAGGCGTAGTCGCCGGCGACTCCATCACTGCACAGTATGAATCGGCGGCGACGATAGTTAGCGCTGAGGGTGTTTATGATATTACTGCACAGCTTCTCGATCCGTTGAACCTTTTGTCCAATTATGAGCTCATAACCGACACAGGCAAGTTAACTGTCTATGCCGCTCCAAAGCCGGTGTTTGCCGCAGGAGAGACGGCCGGTGCGGTGAAATCGAATGTTGGGCTGCCGGGCACAGATGCTGCAAGCCGTCCGATCCGCTGGACGTCCTCAGACAACGGCTTGCTTGATGCAACAACAGGAGCCGTGCATCGGCCGGCTTACTCGGCGGGCGATTCAGCCGTAACGCTGGAAGCAGCGGTTGATGCGAATCAGACAACCTATAACGTCCAATACAATGTAACGATCATCGCTGCCGATATGACGGACAAAGAGGCGGTAACAAGAGATATGGCGCTGCTTGCGATCGGTTACGCAGCCGGAGATGACGAGACGCAAGTGCGCAATGGACTGACGCTCCCGGCTGCAGGCTTGAACGGCTCTGCCATTACATGGGCTTCAAGCCGAACGGAGCTGATTAATCCCGCTAATGGTTCGGTATCACGGCCATCGTATGGGGCCGGAGACCAAACGGTTACGCTAACGGCTACAGTTACGAAAGGGCTGGAATCGGACAGCCGCCAGTTTCAATTGATTGTTTTAAGGAATAATCCAATTGTTGTGGGGCCTGAACAGCCTAAAGAGCCCGAGCAACCTAAGCAGCCTGAGCAGCCGCAATCGGACTTTTATATCGATTTCATCGCCGAGAATAATAAGAAGGAACGAATTAAACTTACGCAGTCTCAAGTGAAATCCGGATGGATTGAATTTGTTAAGAATACAGCAAAGGGATATTTCGAGCTGAGCGCAGAAACGGCAACCAAACTGCTCCGGTTGAATCCTTCGTTTGCGTTTCAAGTGTCAACGGCCGGCGGCACAATGAGGCTGCCTGTCTCCGAGCTGGCTGCTGCCGCAGATAAGCAAAATGCAGGCAAGGACGGCGATAAACTCAACTTTGCGATATATGCTGGAGAGATTGAGGTTGATGCTTCTTTATTGACAGAGCTGAAATCCCGGGGTGCACAATTATTGTCTGGTCCTGTTCAGTTTAAGATTGTTATGAGCAATGGCGACGGGGCTGAAATTGCCATTATCCAATTAGGCAGCAAAGTAGAAAGACGCATTGCGGTTCCAAATACCGACGCAGATACAATTGTAACGGTATGGAACGAGCAGCTTCGGCAGCTGCAATATGTTCCGGTCCGATATGAAAATGTTGGGGGGAAGGCCTATGCGTTGCTTCCCGTCAGCAGCGACGGCTTGTACGTGAATATGGTTAACCGGAAAGCTTTTGCCGATATGCAAGGACACTGGGCGAGATACGAAGCGGAGAAGCTGGCTTCTATGCTCATTTTTGAAGGAAAAGGAGAGGGCATCTTCGATCCGAATGCCCGCTTAACGCGAGCGGAGACAGCAGCGCTGCTGGTCAGGGCGCTAGGTATCCCCGCGGCGGCTCAGCCCGCAGCTTTATCCGATATTGCGGGGCAATGGTACGGAACGGCGGTTTCCTCCGCAGCAGCGGCCGGGTTGGTGACCGGATACGAGGACGGAAGCTTCCGCCCGAATGATTTTGTTACAAGGGAAGAACTAGCGGTCATCCTTGCGAGAGCGATCGAATACGATAGCGGCTCCGCCTCCAATGCCCCGGAAAATGGTTCGGCGCTGCTGAACGATTCGAGCGAGGTGTCGAAATGGGCTGCCGAGGCAGTGCGGCAAATGCTTGCTTACGGCATCGTTAAAGGCGACCATGCAGGCAATTTTAAGCCGCATCAAACCGCAACCCGCGCAGAAATGGCACTTATGCTGAGCCGTTTGCTCGGCAAGCTTGGATATCTGTAAAAAAAGTTGCTGGCGCCTGTATTCAACAGTCGCCAGTTTTTTTTGCATTCGATTAGAATGATACGGGTAACCGTACATCATTTTGTCATGTGTGAAGTGGTTTCCCCGGATTCTGTAATCCTTCTACGACTTCCTTCGGTATTTCCCTGAACTTGATATCCCCGCTTAAGAAAAGCAGCCAATTCGTTATTTCGGTCAATTCATCCGGATGATGAACCTTAATGAAAGTCTTTAAGATAGCCGTGGTTTGATAAGGATTCGTGTATGAAATAGTAATGTTCAATGGATGGTATTTCTTGAACTGGGCAATCGCCTTGGGACCGAGACTTTTACTACCTAGGGAACTAATATTAGGTAAGGTGTCGATTCATCCATTAAAAAAGGGAGTTGAAATATAATGGCGACGTATGCCTTTGAGGAAAAAGACAGCTTTATCGTTCTTGGTATCGGAACGGAACTGAAAAGCGATTACACGGATTATGCCGGCATGAACAAAGAGAAGGAAAATTTCTGGCGGTCGGTGGAGCAGGATGGAAGGCTGGACACGTTAAAGGCAATCGCCGCGAACGACTATATTTTTGCCGTAAACGAAGCGGTAAATCACAAGATGATGTATTATGCCGGCGTGATGACCGATTCATCGGTGCCGGAAGAACATAGAGTGATCCAGTTCCCTAAGGGACAATGCCTCGTCGTTAAAGGCGAGGGGGAGTCGGCTGATGAGTTGAGCAGCAGGCTTACCGGCATTGCCTTCGGTCAAGTCTTGCCAACGGTCGATCGTTACGCCTATGTCGGCGGGCCCAATGCAACGGTCGAGATGGGGCGGCGAGACAGCCTTGTATATGGGGAAATGTGGATTCCGGTCGTGGAGAGGTAAACAAGATCAATAGGAGGAATGAGCAATGTCCACTATCGTTAATTTTAAGGATGTATCTACGGTCGGTCTGGAATCTTCGCCGGTAGCAGAAGCATTAGCTGGTTTGCGTGCGAATGAAGCCCGATACTTCATGAACAAATACAAGCACGAATTTACTGTCTTACCGGCCAGCGAAAGCCAGGAGACGCTTGATTACGTGAACCGGGTTTTGAAAGAAGAACGCGGTATCGCGTTTGCGGCCAAACCGCTGGAAACATCGCTTTTCCAAGTAGAAAATATTAGATGGGCCTTCGTCTTTTATGAGGACGGTCTAGCGGTCAACGTCCTGTATACGGTGGATGACCCTAAGAAGCGGGCCGTAGGGTTTAAGTTATCCGAGGGGATGGAAGTGCCTAAGGAGCTGGAAGAGAAGAAGTTCAAATTCGCAAGACAGAAGTCCAAACTGGCAGGGACCATTCGAGGCTCGTTCTTCGTCATTAAAGGAGAGTATTGAAGCTATCCGCACCGCTTGCAGTAAGGCACCCGTTTGGGTGCCTTTTATTTTTTCTTCAGCCGTTTTCAACCCCATGTTTAGAATTTTGTCATATTACTAGCATATACTGACAGCAAACTCTACTTGGGAGGGATAGAATTGCAATCATTTAAAAAGTATGCGGCTGAATTCATCGGCACGTTCGTACTCGTTCTGTTCGGCTGCGGAAGCGCTGCCACGGCGGGAGGCGAGCTGGGGTATCTGGGCATCGCAATGGCTTTCGGCTTGTCGATCGTGGCGCTCGCCTACGTGATCGGCCCGATTTCCGGCTGCCACGTTAATCCGGCCGTATCTCTCGTCATGCTTGTCAGCCGGAAGCTTTCCGCCAAAGATTTCTATGGCTACGTCGTCGCCCAGGTTGCCGGTGCCGTCGCCGGTTCGGCGCTGCTGTACGCGATCATCGACTCGACGGGCAAGGCGGTGACAAGCCTTGGGCAGAACGGTTTCGGCGAAGGCTACGGCATCGGCATTACCACGCTGATGGCTTTTGTGGTGGAGGTTGTCTTGACGTTCGTATTCGTCTACGCCATTCTCGGCGTGACTTCGGAGGCCAGTAACGGCAGAGTCGCCGGGCTGGTCATCGGCTTGACGCTTGCGTTCGTACATATTCTCGGCATCGGCTTGACGGGAACTTCGGTCAATCCGGCGAGAAGCTTCGGACCGGCGATTCTGCTCGGGGGAGAAGCATGGTCCCAGCTGTGGGTTTTCGTCACGGCTCCGTTCATTGGAGCGCTGCTGGCGTTAGCCGCTTACCGGCTACTGAACGTTCGCAAAGCCTAGCCAATCTATATTTCTCTAGGCACGAGCCACTGCTGCGATTCCGGGCGGTGGCTTTTTAATGAGCACAGAAGTTGGTTGTATACGCCGTTACTCTAACTACTGTAAAATTAAATCTTATGTAGCCAAACATCTAACGATAATCACTATTTTAGTGATATAGAAAGGTAACACTATGATAAAAGTCGAACGCCTATCCTTCTCCTTTCCGCAAAAAGAACTATATAACAACGTTTCATTTACGCTGGAAAATGATCAACATTGCGCTTTTATAGGAACAAGCGGCAGTGGGAAAAGTACATTGATAGAGATACTGATGGACCCGGAAAGATATCTTTTCGATGGCAAATTAGAGATGGACCCCGATTGCGCGATCGGATACGTAAGTCAGTTCTCGGAACTAGACAACGCTAGAGAAACAACTGTTTTTGAGTATATCGGAGAACGATTTATAAAGATTCAAAATGAAATTCAATCGATTTGCACGGAAATGGAAACTTCGGAAGACATAGAACCGTTGCTGGAAAAGTATCAATTAGCCTTGGACGCATTTGATACAATGGGCGGGGAAGATTTTGAAAGTAACATTCATAAGCAGCTAAATCTAGCAAACCTCTTGAATCGAAAAGATCTAAAGGTATCCGACCTAAGCGGCGGCGAATTCAAGCTTATTCAAGTGATGAAGGAAATGCTTAATCGTCCCGACTTGATGATTATGGACGAACCGGATGTTTTTTTAGACTTCGAAAACCTAAATGCACTGAAAAAGCTCATTAATTCGTACAAAGGAATGCTGCTGGTCGTTACGCACAACCGTTATTTATTGAATCACTGTTTCAACAAGATCATTCACCTTGAAAATAGGGAGATCCAAGAGTTCGACGGGCGATATTTGGAGTATAACTTCTCATTACTTCAGACGAAAATCGAGTTGCAGGAACTCGCGGTCGCCGAACAGGAAGAGATCGAGAGAAACGAGAAAATCGTCAATCATCTAAGAGTTATTGCGACTTATAACGCAGAAGCCTCTAGAGGCAGAGCGTTAAAAGCTAGGGTTAGTTATCAAGAGAGATTGGAAGCGCGTAGAATTAAAGCGCCGTTCGTGGAGATTAAGCAACCGAATATCCGTTTTGATATTGAAAACGAGTTGGACGACGCCCTTGTCGTCAAGGTCGATAATTATAGCGTTGCCTTTGATGAGTTGCTGCTAGACAATGTTAGCTTTGAGATTAAATCTACGGATAAAGTGGCCATTATCGGTCCGAACGGTACCGGAAAAACGACTATACTTCGAGAAATCTTTAACAATAATCATGATTCAATCGAAATAAATGCGGATGCCAAAGTGGCTTATTTATCACAGCTTCAAGGTGAAATGCTAAAAGACTCTAATACCCTACTAGGAGAATTCATCGATGCGGGGTTTAAAACTTATGACGAGATCGAATCTTATCTTTCAAACTATGGTTTTGAAGGAGAAATCCTGAATCAAAAGATAGAATCCTTATCCGGCGGAGAAAAAAATATTGTTCAATTGGCTAAAGTCGCTGCCGGTAAAGCAAACGTATTGCTTCTGGATGAACCGACAAGCCATTTAGATTCCTATACGCAAATAGCACTGGAGAACGCCATTAAAGAATTCAAAGGCGCGATTCTCATGATCTCTCATGATTTCTATTCCGTCGTAAACGGTATGGATTATGTGTTAATCATCGAGGATAAGACGGTTAGAAAAATGAGTATGCGAAAATTCAGGCAGATGATTTATGCTAGCCATTTTGATAAAGACTATTTAGAAACGGAACAAAAGAAAAAATCGGTCGAAATGAAAATAGAATCGGCTTTAAAAGATACGGATTTCGAACTTGCAAAAAAATTCGTCGATGAGCTGGAAGAGCTGATTAAGTTACTTTAGATAATATTAACGCAACGACCGCTTCCCGGTATTTTACCGGGGAACGGTCGTTTCATTTTAGTTATAAAGTAATTTCGCCGTTAGGTGAGTTACGCTGAACCGTATCATAAATAGGACGAAGTGATTTTAAGTTTTGAGGAGTGAGCTTCGGACAGGGGTTCAACTCCCCTCGCCTCCACCATGTGAAACCACAACCGCACGAGGTTGTGGTTTTTTCTTTTCCTCAAAAGCCGTAACAGGAACCTTCAGAATTGGCTCCACATACTCTTTGTAAACGATGACCATTTCTACAAAACTACTAATGAATTTTTTGATCTCAAGGATGTTGCGATCAACGACACGATCTTTTTCGCTTTCTGCCGTCCGGCCTTTTGTTTATTGGCATCCATTTTTGCTTGATTTGCTGAAACAACTCGGTGCTCACGATCGCTGGCATGCCACCCTCTACGTGGATCACATCTTGCATCCAGCTTGAAACACTTCAACATGATCGTGAAAGATGACACTAATCTTGATTCTCCAGAATTTCAAAAAGATTCAGAAACAATAGGGAAATTAATGAAGTTTTTTCTGATTAAGGTAACATACAATCTTTAAACTACGTTGTTACTCAAACCCAAGTATAGCACTGCACCCGAGGATGAAGGGCTGTGCCTTTTTTATGATGTTATTTTCGAGCCATATAGGAACTTAAGCATTCTTGAAGAATATTAATAAAGTCTACCTCTATTGGCTTGTATTAGGCATAATGATTGAAATTCACAAATCTTGATTAACAATATTCGGTGGATTGAAATACTAAATACGTTAATTACATTAACTGAAGCAAAATCCTTGTGTTGTTTTTATTGATAATAATCAAATTTTGTATTTTTGGAGAAATAATTATTTATTCTCGTAATTTATATTACACTTCCACCGATTATTTCACTTTAGATGTTCAAGTGACTTATCTGGAGCCTCATAAAGTGAAGAGCTTACTAGACTTGCGGAGTATAACGCTCAATGATTTTAAATTTACTTTATTAATGAGGGTGGGAAATAATTTCATATGAAAACAGTGGTAGATTTTTTTAATGAGTTTCTGGAAGCTGAATATCATTCAACAGTGTCCATATTTACAAAGGAAATGTCTGATGAAGAAAGCAAGGAACTTACTGATAAAACCAAGTCTTTTTTACATTCAATAGTGAAATATCAACACGAAAGAAGCGGTGCCGAGTTTGATGAAGACATGGTAGAGTTTTCGGAAATAAATAAAAACAACGTTATAAAGCGGCATATTTTTCTGGTAAAAGAATATCAGAATGCAACATATGGTGAAGCTTTAAGTAGAGTTATTATTGGAAATAAATTGTATGGTTTTTATTGTAGCTACAATATGAAAACCAGAAAAGAAATAGGATATTCACAAATATTTTTTGTGACTGATACCGACGAGGGATTTAAGATAGTTTATTTGAAGCGATTCCTTGATGGTAAGTGGGCGCTGATGCATGGATATGAACCTATGCAAATAACTAACACTGGTCATGTAGTAGAAGTTTGTAAAGTACAGGCGCCAGTAGACGCTGTAAGTCTTGCACGATATGAAGAGGATTAAAACTTCACTAGGGTTTATAAAGTTTAAAGTAATTTTTCAAAGGAGCTTATTAAGGAACAGCAAAAAAAATGAGTTGAGTGATTTTCTATGAATTAATACTTATGACAGTTCCATTGAGGAAAAGGCAAGTAAAGGAGAAGCCATTTACTATTTTTCTGATTCGTAGTCATTTGTACAAAACCCTTGCCGCGACTATATTGATGTTTGCCCCTCTAAACAAGTATTAATTATTGATTGTAGATATAGTGATAGCATCATATGACGTCGAATTGTGATTTATCAAACCACGGTTCGCACAGCTTGATCCCTTTCAACTAAGCCAGGGCACCATTTTGAGTGACTGGGTTTTTTCGCTCGATAGATGATATCGTGAACCGTATCATAAGTGATGGCCACCTTAATCTTACTTTCCAAAACTTTTGGATGCAATCTATAGAATTTCGAATAAGAAGTCCTATAATCTATGAAATCCGGTTCATGCTACGCTAGACACGAAATCGATCCGCCTAAACTTCAAGGAGGGCTGCGTAGTGGGAAAGTGGAAAAGGATAAAGCGTCTGATAATGGGTTTGACCATCATGGCATGCATAGCTGGCGCAATGGGAGCGATGCCGCCGGAGGCCAAGGCATCGCCTTACTTAACCGAGGATTTCAACGGGAGTGTTGCCGGATGGATGACCTTTCAGGGCAATTGGTCCGTCGCGAACGGGGCTTATGTCGTGAATGGGAACGGGTCTAACCGGCCGAAATCGTTAAGAAATTTGACAACGCTTACATCTGGCGCATATGCGGTGGAAGCCGACGTGACCGTATTAACCGCGGGAGAAGCCGCCTTATTGGTGAATGTGAAATACCCCGAGAACGGAGCGAACAATCTGTTAGGTTACGGGATTGGCATTGACACTGCCGCGGATGAAGTATGGATCGGACGGTTTAACGACAAAGCCGCGATGACGAAGCTGGCCTCGGCCAAAGCCGCGCTTAACCCCAATACGGCTTACAGGATTAGAATCGAACTGCAAGATGGCGACATGAAGGCGTATGTAGATAATGTCCTCTTCTTGCACATATACGATAGCATGTTCATGAATCCGGGGATGCTCGGATTCCGCGGCGGAAGCAACAATTCCGTCGCGTTCGACAACCTGGTTGTGGAACCGCATCAGGCCGTAAACACGCAGTCCGTGCTGGGAGGATCGGCTATCGTGACGGGGAATACGTACAAAATCCGTTCAGATGCGGCCGGCAAGTTGCTGGAAGTCGCTCCGGACGGGTTGACGGTGGACATCTACGAGGATCTGCAGGATACTTCCCAGCAATGGCGGATCGTACAAGACGGCAACGGCTATTTTTTCGTTCGTTCCGCGAGCGCCGAAGCAAGCTGCCTCACCGTATCGAATCAGCCGATTGGGCAACAACAATTGGGAGCGTACCTGAAGTTGACTTCTTGCGGGACGGTTATCGCGGCTCCCGATAGTCAGCGGTGGTCGTTCGTCCCGATCGCGAACGGATATTACAAATTGCAGTCGAAGGCGAGCGGATTCGTCGCCACGTTGGAGAACGGCGTCACCTCAGGCGGTACGAAGGTTCAGCAGTGGGCCGGGAGTACTCCCGGCCCTCATCAAGGGTGGCGGTTCGAGCTTGTGCAGAACCAGCAAGCCGCGGCGTTGGCTGCCGTTTCCGGAGGTTATAAGCTCATGCCCGTTAACGACGGAGACGGCCGTTACGGCCTCGCGATCTATGAGCAGGACGGAAAGCGGAGACCATTCGGCCAACAGCGCCCGCTCATGATACAGATCCGGGATACCGGCGGGAAATTGCGTGAATACAAAGCGAACTACAGCCAGATCGCTAGCGATGGCCAAGGCGGATGGGTGGGAAGCGGAACGGTATCGACGGATCGGGGATCTGCGTTCTCTTTCACCGACGAATATTCCCCGTATGACGGTTCGGGAGCCTTCCGTCTTCGTCGCCAAGTGAGCGTTATTGCGGCGCAGGCCGGCGACGAGGGCTTCGGTACCGTCTTCGGGCTCTATCCGAACGAATCGCGAGAAGCGAGAAACTTCTTGAACTACGAATACTTCGCTCCCGCCAATTGGTATCAGCAGAACGGCTACAACCCGGCAACGGGGCAGACCGACTTCGTGGAATCGCAAGCGTTGGCCAGCGATTTCTCGGACAACTACTATTGGATGCGCGAGACGAGGCTGCCGCTGCCGATGTTTATGATGCGCAATAATACGACGCAATCGGTTCTCTCCATGCTCCATTTGAACGCGACGGAGCTGGAAGATTCCCCCGAAGGCGAGCTGGACGCGGCCGCAAAAGTGACAGATCCCTTCGGCAACACGACGCATTGGAAGGTCGGTAACGTGTACAAGTTCGGCTCCCTCGGGGTGCACAAAGCGCCGCAGCCGACGCTCGATTTCGTCTATCCCGGATCGGAAGGGGAGAAAACGTACGTCCAGCAAAGCGGAAATCCCAATCGCTGGTCGCGCAAGAGCCAGCCTGTCGTCCTAGGCGCTTCGCAATTGTACGAGCTCGTGCTCAAAGCCCAGAAAGCTCCTAATTACGGGGAAGCGATGTCCGGCGCCTATCGCTATTTCTACGGCATCTACAATCCCCAGACGAATCCCTTGGACGTTGACGCGATCTACGAGAACGCGCTTGAGACGATCGATTCCCACATGCAGCCTTTCGGGCCGCAGAACGTGATGGGCATGCCGTTCAAAGCGAATGTGTATACCGGATTTTACGATACGGACGGCAGCGACGGGGTACACGATCTGCACATGCAGTCCGGGTTCGTCGGGCAAGTACTGCCCGCTTCGTATCAACTGCTTCGGCATGGACTTCAATCCAATTTGCCGAACCAGTATGCGAAAGGCGCGGCTTCGATCGATTGGTGGGCGCAGAACGCCGCTATGAATGCATCTAATCCGAACCAGAAGAACACGTACGGATTGGTTCGAACGGATTACGATATGCTCGGGAACGGATGGTTCCCGACCCCGATCTTCCTGCGCACTGCGACGGACGGAATGGAAGGGGTCATCGACGCCTATGAGGTCGCGCTAGCTCATGGCTATTCGAAGCCGGATTGGCTGGCTTTCGCGCGGCGTTACGGAGATTGGCTCGTGAACAATCAGAATGCCGACGGCAGCTTCTACAGAGCTTACGATCAGAACGGCAATCCAGCCAGTCTGAGCAAATTCAATACGACCGTTCCGATTGGGTACTTGGCGAGGTTATACGAGGTTACGGGAGATGCGAAATACAAAACCGCAGCGCTGGCTGCCGGCGAGATGTCCCGTACGGTTCTATTCCCGTTCGGCACCTATGTCGGAGGTACGGCGGATTACCTGCATCAAGTCATCTACGACAAAGAAGCCGGGGCTATCGCGCTCTACGGATATTTAGCTCTACTGGATATCACGCAAGATCCCAAATGGCTGACGGCGGCGAAGTCCGCGGCCGATTATACGGAGACATGGACGTACGCTTATCCGTTTCGCGTCAAACCGTACGTACCGACCGATCCGAACGCTCAAGATCCGGGGAGCACGAACCCTTTTAACCCGAACTCGGCCTATCATTACACTTCGGATCTCGTCGGTCTTAGCTTGGTGAAGACGGGTTTGTCCTATGTGGATGTCTATTCCGCATATTTGTCCGAACCGTTTTACCGGCTGTACCTCTTCACGAACGACCCGCACTATCTCCAGCAGGCGAAGCTCTACCAGCATAACGCGAATCAAATCTCGGATTGGTTAGGCAAGAACGGCTTGGCGCAAAAAGGTTTGGTTCGGGAAGGAATAGGGGCGGATTACCTGGAGGCGGCGTTTAACCCTTATTGGCTGCCATGGGTATCCGTAGCCCAGACCGACCCGCTGTCCAAGCTTGAGGATCGGTTCGGCAGCATGGATATCGATACGATCGAGCAGCTGCCGCTATCCGTCCGTCAACAGTTGAATCACTAGTCCCGTCTCCGCAGGAGCTTGCTCTTGCGGAGTTTTTTATTGTTTAGGAAATTATAACCGATTAAAAATTGTGGATAACTTGAACTTTATTGCTTGATCCTACTGGAAAAAGTTCCTGAGCAATGTACACATAATTATAAATAGAACCAAGGCACATTTTATGCCTTCATTCGCCGATCGCGCCAAACATAGTCCAGCCAAGGTACATTTTATGCCTTGATTCACCGATCGCGTCAACCATCCTCCAGCGAAGGCACATTTTGTACCTTGATTCGCCGATCGCGCCAACCATCCTCCAGCGAAGGCACATTTTGTGCCTTGATTCGCCGATCGCGTCAACCATCCTCCAGCCAAGGTACATTTTGTGCCTTGATTCGCCGATCGCGCCAACCATCCTCCCACCAAAGCACATTTTGCTCCTTCACGGAGCTACACGTCGTTATTTGTGTCCAAATGATCCAATTTCGTTGGATTATCGGCAAATCAGGGCGCTCACTTCGACAGGGAGGAACCTGCCCCAGGACCTGCCCCCTCCTCTGACTGTGCCATTAATCGTTGCCAGCGGGGTTATGCGATAACGCACAAGGGTTAATCTGTCGCTCAAATTTCAGTTTCGTAAGTTATAGCCTTGCATTCAATTCGCTATTGGGTTATGCAGGTATGTGCAGTTTACTCAGGCAGCCAGAAATAGCGTAGATAGAAAAAGTTTAGCAAACGGAGTCACCCGTTAGGGTGATTTTGTTCTTTTCTACACGACATGAAATCCATGCAATAGAAACCTAGAATCCGTGAAATGTATTCCGATACGAATCTCCCTATGATGAAAATAGAGAACCGGTCAGACACAAGGGAGAGGATACGAAGCATGACTGGCGAGCTGAAAGCGAAGATGACGATCGATCGGGAATTTGCCGTGGCGACGGTGGATCCCCGCATCTACGGATCTTTCGTCGAGCATATCGGAAGAGCCGTATACGGAGGCATTTACGAGCCGAACCATCCGCAGGCGGATGACCGCGGATTCCGGCAAGACGTGGCGGATCTAGTTAGGGAGCTTCAGGTTCCGATCATCCGCTACCCGGGCGGCAACTTCGTCTCGGGCTATAAATGGGAGGACGGGGTCGGTCCGAGGGACCGGCGTCCGGCAAGGCTGGATCTCGCGTGGCGAACGACGGAACCGAACGAGATCGGGACGAACGAGTTCATGCAATGGTGCCGCCAAGTAGGCGCGGAAGCGATGATGGCGGTCAATCTGGGGACGCGGGGAATAGAAGACGCCTGCAACCTGATCGAGTATTGCAATCATTCGGAAGGCTCTTATTGGAGCGATCTGCGCAAGTCGCACGGTTACAAGGAGCCGCATCGAATCAAAACCTGGTGTCTCGGAAACGAGATGGACGGCGAGTGGCAGGTCGGTTATAAAACCGCCGAGGAGTACGGCAGAATCGCGGTCGAAACGGCGAAAGCGATGAGGCTGGTCGACCCGGGCATCGAATTGGTCGCTTGCGGCAGCTCTCATTCGGCGATGCCTACGTTTCCGCAATGGGAAGCGACGACGCTGGAACATACGTACGACGCCGTCGATTATATCTCCTTGCACCAATATTACGGGAATCCGAAGCGGGATACGGCGAACTTCCTCGCTTCCGCGCTGGACATGGATCGTTTTATCCGAAGCGTGATTTCGACCTGCGATTATATGAAAGCCAAGAAACGCAGCAAGAAAACGATCAATCTGAGCTTCGACGAATGGAACGTCTGGTTCCATACGCTGGAAAGCGACAAGGCGATCGTGCCGTGGTCCGTCGCTCCGCCGCTCGTGGAGGATCGGTATACGTTCGAAGACGCTTTGGTCGTGGGGAGCATGCTGATTACGCTGCTGAAGCACGCCGATCGGGTGAAAATCGCCTGCTTGGCCCAACTGGTTAACGTGATCGCGCCGATCATGACGGATACCGGAGGCAAGTCGTGGAAGCAGACGATTTTCTACCCGTTCCTTCACGCGTCGGTTTACGGCAGGGGCATCGTGATGCAGCCGATCGTCTTGTCGCCTAAGTACGATAGCGCGGACTATACGGACGTGCCTTACTTGGAGGCGGTTGCCGTTTATCGTCCGGAGACGAAGGAGATCACGGTGTTCGCCGTCAACCGTCACTTGGAGAGCGCCCTTCTGCTCGATTGCGATCTTCGCAGCCTGGGACAAGTTCGCGTCGTCGAACATCTCGTGCTGGCCCACGACGACCTGCAAGCCAAGAACACCCGCGACGAGGAGCCTGTACGGCCCCGACGGGGGCCGGAGGTGCAAGCGCAAGACGGGCAGCTTGCCGTGAGCTTGCCGAAAGCTTCATGGAACGTCATTCGATTGGAGGCAATGGCATAAATGGCTGTGGATCTAAAATTGGGCATCAACTTGGGATTCGCTAACAACAAATACCCGGAGCCGCACGTATGGACGAGAATCGTGGCGGAAGAGCTGGGATTGAAATACGTGCAATTCGTCGCGGATATCTTAAACGTCTTCCTCCCCGACGAGATCATTGAGCGACAAGTCGAAGAGATCTTGGAGAACACGCAGAAATACGGTCTAAACATTACGAGCACGTTCTTGAGCTCGTTCACCCGGGTCAACCATTTCATGCATCCCGATCCGGAGCAGCGCAAGGTGTGGCTCGCTTGGTTCAAGAAGTTCGCCGACATCTCCGCGCGCATGGGCGCCAAGATGACGGGCGGGCATCCCGGCATCCTGACGTTTAACGACTACGATGACCCGGCAAGGCGCGAAGAGATTACCTTGGAGGGGATCAAGCATTGGCAGGAGCTCAGCTGGCACTGCCGCGAGCTTGGCATGGATTGCATGATTTTCGAGCCGATGTCGATTCCCCGCGAATACGCGAACACGGTCGAGGAGACGAAGGAATTGCTAGCGAGGCTGAACGACGGGGCAGGATTGCCGTTTAGGCTCTGTCTCGATCCGGGCCATGCTCCGCATCCGGATGACAGGGATCCTTACCGCTGGATTCGAGAGCTCGGCAGCGTATCTCCAATCGTGCACATCCAGCAGACGGAAGCCGGTCACAGCAGGCATTGGCCGTTCACGAAAGCTTATAACGAGATCGGCATCATTCATGCGGAGAAGGTCATTGAAGCCTTGGAGCAATCGGGCGCCAAGGAAGCGGAATTGGTGTTCGAAATCTATCACCGCGAGGCGTGGTCTTCGGAATTCTCTATCGTTCAAGATCACAAGGAATCGGTCGAGTATTGGCGCCGTTACGTGAAGGGATAGCCTTATACATGAGCAATTAGCATTATCCGCATGGAGGAGGCGGTCAATATGGCAACGAAAGCCGCAGCGGAGACGCAGGAACCGAGCATTGCGATATGCGGGCATATCGCGGTAGATATCATCCCGGAATTTCCGCATGCCGCGACGGCCGCAATCGGTTCGCTCTTAACGCCGGGGAACCTCGTCGAGGTAGGCGCCGCCGCGATCGCGACGGGAGGCGCGGTATCCAACACCGGAGTGGCGTTGCATCGATTGGGCGCGAACGTCAAGCTGATCGGCAAGGTCGGCGACGACGTCTTCGGCGAGATGACGGTAAGTACGCTGGAGCGGATCGATCAGGGGCTCGCTTCCGGGCTGATCCGGGCGAACCAAGAGGTCAGCTCGTACACACTTGTGATCAGTCCGCCCGGGACGGATCGGATTTTCCTTCACTGTCCGGGCGCGAACGATACGTTCACTGATGAGGATGTTCCATATGGAGCATTAGAGGGCATCGAACACTTTCACTTCGGTTATCCGCCGCTCATGAAGCGGATGATCGATGATGGAGGCGTTCGGCTGGAGCGGATGCTGAGCCGAATTAAGGGCATGGGCATTTCCACCTCTTTGGATATGGCGCTGCCGGGCGCCGGTACCGTCGCCTACGGACTGGATTGGGTCCGTATTCTGGAGAAGGCGCTGCCTCACGTGGATCTGTTCATGCCGAGTCTGGAAGAAGCGCTTCTCATGACGGATCAACCGGCCTACGAAGATCTGCTACGAACGTTCGGCAAGGCGGAGCTGTGCGAGAGAACGCCGATTGCGACGATCCGCAATTTGGCGGAGCGGCTGCTGGCGTTCGGGTGCGGCACGGTCGTATTGAAAATCGGCAGCTCCGGTTTGTACGCCCGCTCGCGGGAGCGGGAGCTGTGGGCGCCTTGTTTCAAAGCGAATCTCGTAGGCACGACCGGAGCGGGAGACAGCACGATCGCGGGGTACCTGTACGGCATGCGCCGAGGCCTGTCGCTGGAACGGACGATGACTGCGGCTGTCGCCGTGGGCGCGTTCAGCGTGGAAGCGGCGGAAGCGACGGCGGGCATCGCCGCCTGGGACGACGTATGGAGCAGAGTCGAACGCGGATGGGAGAGACTTTCCGTTCCCCAAGATCTTGAAGGCTGGGCATGGAACGGAGACGAAGGTATCTGGCACGGGCCGGCGGATTGCCGAACGAACAAGACAACATATGGAGGGCTGCACACATGATCCAACAACGGGCACGACGGAAAACGACGCTAGGCGTCATCATCGGCAACAGGGGATTTTTCCCCGGGCATCTCAGCCAATCCGGCCGGGCGGAAATTGTCCGCATTCTGGCGGAGGAAGGGCTGGAGGCCGTCATACTGGAAGAGTCGGCGACGGAATACGGCGCGGTCATGACCTTAGACGAAGCGCATAAATGTGCCGAGCTATTCAAGGCCAACCGGGACCGTATAGACGGCATTCTCGTCTCCTTGCCGAATTTCGGAGAAGAGAAGGGCGTAGCCAACACGTTAAGATTCGCGGAGTTGAACGTTCCCGTTCTCGTCCATGCGTTCGACGACGACATTCAAGCGATGGGCATCCAGCACCGCCGAGACAGCTTCTGCGGCAAAATGTCGGTATGCAACAACCTGAGGCAGTACGGCATTCCATTCACGTTGACCGAGAAACATACGGTCAATCCCGACAGCGAGAGCTTCCGGAACGACTTGAGGAAATTCGCAGGCACATGCCGTGTCGTGTCGTCGCTTAAGAACGCTCGATTGGGATCGATCGGCGCGCGTCCGGCATCCTTTAACACGGTTCGTTACAGTGAGAAGCTATTGGAGCGTTCGGGAATCAGCATCGAGACGCTCGACTTGTCCGAAGTGTTCGGCCGGGCAGGCAAGAAGAAGGAGTCTGACGCGGCCGTCAAGCGCAAGCTGGAGGAAATCGCGGCTTACGTGAACACGAAAGGCTTTCCGCAGGACAATCTAGTGCGAATGGCGACGCTCGGAGTCGTCATCGAAGAGTGGATGGCGGAGAACGAGCTGGCCGGAACGGCCATCCAATGCTGGACTTCGATGGAGGAATATTTCGGCATCGTGCCTTGCACGATCATGAGCATGCTGAGCAGCCAGCTCATTCCGAGCGCTTGCGAGGTCGACATTACCGGACTCGTGTCGATGTACGCTTTGCAGCAAGCATCCGGCAAGCCAAGCGCGCTGTTGGACTGGAACAACAATTACGGGGACAATCCGGACAAGGGCGTCGTATTCCACTGCAGCAACCTGCCTAAGGAAATGTTCGAGGAGATCCGCATGGACTATCACGAGATTCTATCGGGCACCGTCGGCAAGGAAAGAACGCTTGGCACGATTCAAGGGCGAATTAAGCCGAGCGCGTTCACGTACTGCGGAATCGCGACGGACGACGTGAACGGAGAAATCATCTCCTATGTCGGCGAAGCGGCCTTCACGAAAGATCCGTTGAAGACGTTCGGCGGGTACGGCGTCATCCAAGTGCCGCGGTTCCAGAAGCTGCTCCGTTATTTGTGCGAAAGCGGATTCGAGCATCATGTCGCGTCCACGATGTCCACCGTTGCCGAGTCGGTCGAAGAAGCTTTCGGCAAGTATAAGGGCTGGCGCACGTACAGGCACGGAGCGGAGTAACGAATGAGCGCTCAGACGGTCGCGAAGGCGACCCGCCAACCAAAACCAGCCGCCAAAGCCGCGAACAGACGTTTAAAAGCGTCTTTGTTAGCGATGACGATCCCTTTCTTCGCTTTGGTCATCTTGTTCAACTACGTTCCTTTGCTGGGATGGGCGATCGTGTTCTTCGACTACTTTCCCGGCAAGAGCTTATTGGCTCACGATCCCGTCGGTTGGAAACACTTTATCCGCATGGCCACCGACGAGACGTTCCTTCGGGCGCTGCGCAATACGCTCGTACTCAGCTTCCTGGGGCTGGTCATCGCACCGGCTCCGATGATCTTGGCTTTATTGTTAAACGAAGTGAAATCGCTTCCGTTCCGGAAGTTCGTACAGACGTTGTCTTCCTTTCCGAACTTCATCTCCTGGATCATCGTCTACTACGTCTTCTTCAGCTTCTTCTCGGTGGACGACGGGCTGTTGAACAGCATGCTCCTGAAGCTGGGCTGGATCGGGCACCCGACGGATATACTGGCCAATTCGAGTGCCGCATGGGTATTCCAGACGCTGGTCGGTCTATGGAAGGGCGTCGGATGGGGAGCGATTATCTATCTCGCCGCGTTGTCCGGCATCGACCAGGAGCTGTACGAAGCGGCCCGGGTCGACGGGGCGGGACGGTTGCGGGAAGCGTGGCATATCTCCCTGCCGGGCATGATGCCGACGTTCGTCGTGCTCTTCGTGCTGGGCATCGGCAATCTGCTCTCCGGAGCCGGGTTCGAACAGATCTTTACGTTCATGAACCCGATGGTCAAGGACCATCTCGAAATCATCGATACCTATGTTTATTTTAACGGTTTGCAATCGCTCAATTTCTCCTATGCGACCGCGATCGGGGTTGCCAGATCGATTGTCAGCATCGCTCTGCTGGTGTTGGCCAACTACGTCAGCAGGCTGGCGACGGGCAGATCGATTCTATGACCCCTTACCGGAAAGGAGGCGTGGTCACTTGTTAAGAGCCATTTCGCAGAAGGGATTCGACGTAGGCAACATTGTGTTCCTCTCCGTACTCGTGCTGTTGACGAGCTACCCTTTTTATTACATTCTGATCAATTCGGTGTCGGTGCCCGCGCGAATTTTGTCCGCGCCCGCGTTCTTGCTCCCGAAAGGCTTCACTTGGGTCAATTACGAGCAGATCTTCACGAAGAACGATCTGATCGGACCTTTCTTCGTGTCCTTATCCAGAGCGGTCGTCGGCACGTTCCTAACGCTGGCCGGCTCCTCGATGCTGGCCTACGGATTGACTAAGAAGCAGCTTCCGTTCAGGAGAACGATGTACTTCGGCGTCATTTTCACGATGTACATCAGCGTAGGTCTGATTCCGAACTACATTCTGATGTCCGAGCTGCATCTGCTCGATACGTATTGGGTATACGTGCTGCCGGGCATCGTTAACGCGTTTTTTCTCGTTTTGATCAAAACGTACTTCGAGCAGCTCCCGATCGCCTTGGAGGAAGCGGCGATGCTCGAGGGGGCGGGCGTCTTTACGATTTTCCGTAAAATCGTGCTGCCCCTATCCAAACCCATTCTAGCTACGGTGGCGATCTTCAGCGCGGTCGGGCAATGGAACAGCTGGGTGGACAATCTCTATTATGTAACCAATTCCAAATGGATGACACTGCAATTGCTGCTGCTGAATTATATCCAGAGCCAATCTTATAACCTGAGGGATGCCGCGGCGCTATCGACGATGGAGAGCGCGATCTCGGTTACGCCGCAATCGCTGCGCATGGGCATTACCGTTCTCGTCATTGCGCCGATTTTCCTCGTTTATCCGTTTCTGCAGAAGTATTTCGTGAAAGGCATCATGTTAGGAGCCGTTAAAGGCTGACGAAAGCGACTATTGGGGTTGTGGCGAACGCCTCGCCGTAATAGCATAGAACTATCATTCTAGGGAGGACATCACATGGTCAGAGGATCGAAAGGAATTGCGTCAGGCCTCGTATTCGCTTTAAGTTTCAGTTTAATGATGGGTTGTTCCGGAGAGAAAAAAGAAGCAGCGAATTCCGGGACGCCGACGGCTTCCGAGAGCGCGAAGAGCACGCAGGAGGGGGTCGGCAAGGAGCCGGATCTGACGCCGGTTACCTTAAAGGTATTTCACAGCCAGCAGATCGTGACGCCTTCCGAAATCTTGGACAATCCGGTCATGAACGAGCTGGAGAAACGCACGGGCATCAAGATCGACTGGTCGCCTTACATGGGATCCGGAGACGCTAAGCAGAAGCTAAGCGCTCTGATCGCCAGCAACAATTTGCCGGATCTAATCGTGAACAGCGACAGCGATACGAACAAGATGCTATTGGAAAACGACTTGATCATTCCGCTGGACGAGCTCGTGGCCCAGAACGCGCCGGAGATCGCCAAGAATATCCCGGACGCCATGGCGCTCAGCAAGCTGATGATGTCCAACGGGCGCGACGCCACGTACTTCTTGCCCGGCAACGTGAACTACATTAACTTTTTCCCGAACGGAATGGACGCCGTCTTCCAATACCGTTATGATCTGTACAAAAAGATGGGCAGCCCGAAGCTGGAGTCGCTCGACGATCTGCTGAAATTCGGCGAGGAAGCGCAGAAGCTCGAGCCGAAGAACGCGGACGGCCAGAAGACCTATACGTTCGGCATACCGTTCGCAGATCCGCAAGGCTGGGCGTACTTGGACTGGGACAAGTCTCATTATGACGGCTACTGGGGAAGCAAGAGCTTTATCTACCTGGATATCGAGAACGATAAGGTCGCTCCAAGGCTTAACGCCCCGGATAATTCCTTCTGGAAGTCGATGGAGTTCTATAATAAAGCTTATATCAAAGGGTTGCTCGATCCGGAGTCCGCGACGATGAAGTTCCAGCAAGTGCAAGACAAAGGCAAAGCCCTTCGGTACCACGTCGGCTTGGCCAGTTGGCAGATCGGTTGGCCGAACAGCGTAATCCTGAGCAAGAAGGATCCCGAGAAAGGCTTCGTTCCGACGCTGCTCGATTCGAAGAAGGACTATACGTTCTACGAATTCTCCTTCCCGGCAGGCAACGGCATGTATTGGTCCGTGCCGAAGAACGGAAAGAATATCGAGAGAGTGCTGCAGTTGCTTAATTTCGTCGCTTCCTACGAAGGTTCCGAGCTGTTCTGGAACGGCCTCGAGGGACAGCATTGGGATAAGGTAAACGGAGTGCCGGTTATGAAGGAGCGGGATCCGAACCAGCCGGTCGACCCGGACGAGGCGAAGAAGAGAGGCTCGACCTACGTGGCGCCGAACTTCATTCTGAACGGCGGCTACGTCAGCCCGCAAGGTTGGAAAACGCGGTATACCGACAATTCGCCGGAGCGTTGGGAGAAGGATTATACCGAAGGCGAGAAGCAATTCATGAAGGATTACGGTTTGAAGTATCCGGTACAGCAGTACGAGACGCGCGAGCACCGCACGGCCAACACGGCGCTGATCGATTCGATCGCTCCGGAAGCCAACAGCGAATTGGCGATCAAGGAACAGTCCCTTAACGCGTACCTGGACAATAACATTGCGAAAATCGTGTATTCGAAAACGCCGGAAGATTTTGCCGCCGCCAAAGAAAAGTTCCTGAAGGATTTGGACGGTATGGGCATTCAAGAGATCGTCGACTTCTACGACAAAAAATACGAAGAGATGAAGCAGCAGTTGAAGGCATTTAAACAAGGCTAATCCCGCAAGGGAAAAGGAGCATTTTGCGATGCTCCTTTTCGCGTACCCGCGCAGGGGATTGTAAGCTATACTTATGGAACACAAGTTTCGCTCAGGGTTGGTGAACGCATCTATGAAGTGGCCGCGAAGTATTGCCGGAATGAGCATGAAGTCGAAACTAATTCTCCTCTATTGCTTCACGATTACCGTCCCTTTTCTCGTCATCGGGCAGGTGATCCTGCAAGTTTACGGGAATCTGGTCGTCCGTCAGACGACCGAGCTGTCCCAAGAATCCGTCAAGCAGGTTCAACTGAATCTGAAAGAACTGCTCGATCGCCAAACGGAAATTCTGGACAGGTTCGCGTTCGATTCCTATTTGAGAAGCTATTTGAACCCGCAGCGTTCCTACGCGGATAACCGGGATAGCATCGATGCTTACAACAACTATTTGAAACCGATTACAAATAATCTGACTATCCCGGACGGACTAGTCTCGCTTAACATCTATTTTCTAAACGAAACGCTGTTGCCGGGACTCGGAATCTATGCCTATGCGGACGAACGGATCCGAAGCGGAAAGGCGTATTCAAGCGCAATAGAAGTGGGTATGGGAATCGCGTGGGGACTGGAAAACGGAAGATTGTACTTGTCTAGATCGATCCGCGAGTATAGCGGCGAAATCTACGGAGTCGCGGTCGTCCGATTGCCGGAGACGTTACTGTATGCTCTGATGAAAGAAAGCGATCCCGTGAACAATCGGATTCTCATCGCGGACGATCAGGGACGGGTGGTGTCTTCCAACGATCGCGATCGGGTCGGAACTTCGATCTCCGAAGAACCGTTCTATGTGCAGACGAGCGGCCAGCGGCATGGAGCGGCGGAGGTCAAAACCGACCAAACCTACAAGGTGCTCTTCGAAACGATCGAGTCGGATATTAATCTGACCGGCTGGAAAGTCTACTCGCTCATTCCGATCGACCATCTTCTGAGGGAAGAGAAACGGGTACGGACGATCGGAATCGCCGCGATGGCCGTCATGGCCGTCCTGTCGTGCGTGTTATTCCTATTTTTCCTGGATCGGATCACGAACGGTATCAAGACGTTGGTAGGCAAAATGAAAAGCCTGAGGAACGGCGAATTCTCGACGATCGAGGATAAGGGCTACCGTGACGAGATCGGAATCATGACGCGCAGCTTTAATCGGATGGTCGAGGGGCTGGAGAGGATGATTCAAGAAAACTATCTGGCCCAGGTCAAGATCAAGGACATTAACATCAAGAAACGCGAAGCGGAGCTGTACGCCCTGCAGAGTCAGATTCATCCCCATTTCCTGTTCAATACGCTGGATTCCATCCGAATGAAGCTTCTACAGCTTCCGACGGACGACCATCAAGAAGCGTCGGACATGGTTCTTAACTTATCGAAAATTTTACGTAAAAGCCTAAATTGGCAGTCCGGCGTCGTCACGCTCGCGGACGAGCTCGAATTCGTAGCGAGTTATCTGGAAATCCAGAGAAGCCGGTTCAAGGATAAGATCGGCTATCGAATCGAGATTCCTTCCGAATGGATGGCGCTGCGCATTCCGAAGCTGATCCTTCAGCCGATCGTAGAGAACGCGATCCAGCACGGTCTGGAGAAGAAACGCGGACAGGGTATGATCGCGATTAGCGGCAGCGGTTCGGGCTCTGAACTGACGATCGAGATCCGGGATGACGGGCTGGGCATGGAGCCGGACAAGCTAATCGAAATTCAAGGGGCGTTAAATTGGCAACAATCTTTAGATAACGAGCAGAGCATCGGGATTAAGAACGTTCACGACCGGATTCGGCTGCATTTCGGCGATTCGCACGGGGTGACGATTCAAAGCCGGCCGGGAGAGGGGACGGTTGTAACGCTAAGCATGCCTCTCGAACAACAAGAGCGACTAGAGACGGGGGATTCGAATGTTGAAGGTCATGATCGTCGATGACGAATACGATATTCGGCAAGGCTTAAAAATTATCATCGACCGGGGCGATCAAGGATTTCGGATCGTCGCCGAGGCGCGGGACGGAACAGAGGCGGTCGAGCTGTTCGAGCGTACCCGTCCGGATATCGTCATTACGGATATCCGCATGCCAGAGACGGACGGTTTGCGGCTATGCGAGAGAATTCGCGCGATATCTCCGGAGACAAAACTCGTCATCCTGAGCGGATACAACGATTTCTCGTACGCGCAGGAAGCGATGAAGTTCGGCGTTGCTTGCTTTTTACTGAAGCCCGTCGACCCGGGCGAACTGAACCGCGAGCTTGCTTCAATTAAGGAGCAGCTTGCGGCGGAGCTGACGGAGAAGCTTGCGGAACGCCACCGGGCGGAAGCGCTGCGGGAGTACTTGATCTTGAAGCTGGCGAAGGGAGAGCAGGTGTCGGACGAGCTGCTTCTTCGCGATGGCGTGCTCTCCCTCGGAGAGATCCGGCAAGCCCGGTCTTACGGGTTCTTGATCGTCGACATCGATCGATGCGGAGACATGCTGCTGCAACGTTCCGGAAGCGACATTCGGCTGCTGAAATTCGCCGCGCGCAATATTGTAGAAGAATTGCTTCAGGAGGAAGGTCGAGGAGATCTGTTCGAAATTTCGGACGCTCGAATCGGCATTCTCTTGAAAAGCGCACAATCCGGTTTCGAGCGCCAACGCCTGGCGGGTATGGCCGATCGCATGGTTGAATGTCTGCTCTCGTATGCCAGGATTCAAGCTGTCGCGGGCGTCGGCAAGACGGTGCATTCGTGGACGGAATTGCCGGAGTCCTATCGGTCCGCGGAGAATGCGCTGCACGGTAGCTTCTTCTCGTCCGAGCACGGGGTATATTTTCACGATGACATTAATATGTCGGTCGACGTGTGGTCGTTCGGATGGCACGATCAAGATCTGCTCCGGGCGGTCAAGAATAAGGATATGGACGCCGCGCGCAGGGAAATCGCGGAGCTGCTTGCCCGGTTTAGCCGGCAAGCCGTTCCTTACTCCACGATCGCCGACGTGCTTAAGCTCGTGATCGTCGGAATCTCCCGCCTCGTACTGGAGGAGAACGGCGATTGGGAGCAGTTGTTCGCGGGGAAGCGCGGCTATGCTGAAGACTTGCTTCGGCTGCGCGATCAGGCCGAGATCGGACGGATGCTGACGGAAATCTGCGAAGCCGTTTGTTCGTATCTCCGGCAATCGGAGGATCGGCGCGGCGACCCGATCGACGAGATTTTAAGCTATGTCCGCGGCCATTATACGGAAGCGATCAATCTCAAGCAATTGTCGAACCTGTTCTATTTTAATGCCAGTTATCTCGGTCAGCTCTTCAAGAAAGAAACGGGCGAGTACTTTAACGACTACGTACACGCGCTGCGGATCGAGCAAGCCAAGCGGATGCTTAAAGAGAACGGCAGGTCGATTCAACAAATCTCGGAGCGGGTAGGATACAAAAATATTAACCACTTCTATATTCAGTTTAAGAAGCACGTCGGCGTCAATCCGGGCGATTACGACTGAGACATTGACGCCGAGACTAGTAATTTATCAGGAATAGTTCTCCATCATTTGAGATAAATAATTTCGAAAGTCTTCCACATAGGTTTTGGGCTCTACAACTCTCAGATGAATGCCGAAGCTTGCTATAAATTGAAATCCCATACGATTTTGAGGGACATAAAGGGTTGCTAATAAAAGTCCGGAACCATGGTCTTCAATACTTCTTCGACCATACCTTTCGATGATTTGATCTTTTATGCTAGGCGATATCCATGCCTTAATCGTGACGAATTGCGGCTGATAACTTGCTTCGTGTTCTTGCTCTGACCAATCTTCTCTAGGATGAAACGCGCGTTCATCCATAGTAATAGGATCGATCCGGGATAACTTGAATGTTCGATATCCCTGGCGTTGTAAACAGAATCCTTTCAAATACCAACTCGATTCGCTAAAATGCAGCTCATAGGGCTCGACCGTTCTATGCGTTACAGCCCCGTCTTTATCTATATAATCAAACGAAACCAGCCTTTTCTTTAAAATGGATTCTTGACATGTCTTTAAGGTTTCAAGAATCTCGGACCGACCTACCCAATCATAAAACGACAGTTGAATAGAACGATTCAGAGACAATGGACTAACCATTGCCTCTATTTTTTTTATCGTTCTTTCAACTTCTTCGGTAAGGAGGAGTTGTTCCAATCCGCCGAGCGCGGTTAATATATTCTGTAAATCGGAGCTGTTTAAAAGGCGTTTATCAACCTTGTATTCATCCATTATGCCGTAGCCGCCTTTGACCCCATTGACAGAATAGATCGGGATGTTCGATAAGCTCAATGTTTCCATATCGCGAAGGATCGTTCTTTTGGAAACATTGAATAGTTGCGAGAATTCCTTTGCAGAAACAAGCTCTTTTTTCAGCAAGATCATGATAATCGAAATGAGTCGCTCCACTTTGTCCATAATTGCCCTCTTTTTTTTCTACATGATTTCAGAACGGTGACAATAAGGTGTCACCATTTAACCATTATACTACATGTATCACAAGAAGGAGGTTTTGATTCCATGTTTAATCCAATCGATTTCCCCAAGCCCACCCTCATTTCAGTCAACGCTGTAGAACTCGAAGTCTTTGAAGCAGGCCGAGAAAACGCAGGAAAACCCATTGTTCTCTGCCACGGCTGGCCTGAACATGCTTTTTCCTGGCGCTATCAGGTGCCCGCGCTTGTCGCAGCGGGATACCACGTCATCGTCCCGAACCAGCGGGGTTACGGCAACTCTTCCCGCCCGGCCGAGGTGACGGATTACGACATTGAACACTTGTCGGGCGATCTCGTCGCCCTTCTCGATCACTATGGATACGAGGACGCCACCTTTGTCGGTCATGATTGGGGTGCGATGGTCGTTTGGGGACTGACCTTGTTGCATCCAAACCGCGTGAACAAGGTGATCAATCTGAGCTTGCCCTATCAGGAACGCGGAGAAAAACCCTGGATCGAGTTCTTGGAGGAAATCCTCGGCGGCGACTACTATTTTGTCCACTTCAATCGACAGCCAGGTGTCGCGGACGCCGTATTGGATAAGAATACGTTTCGGTTTCTTCGCAATCTGTACCGCAAGAACGAGCCTCTCAGAGCACCTGAGCCAGGCATGGTGATGATCAATCTTGCCAACGCGGAAACACCGCTCGGCGAGCCCTTGATGAGCGAAAGCGAACTGGCCGTTTTCGTATCCGCCTTTGAAACATCAGGGTTCAGGGGCAGCATAAATTGGTACAGGAACCTTGACCGCAACTGGCGCTTATTGGCGGACGTGGATCCTGTCATCCAACAACCCGCGCTCATGATCTATGGCGACCGGGATGCGATCCCGAAATCCGGAAATCTGGAAAAATTCGTGCCCAATGTGGAAGTGGTCAATCTGGATTGCAGTCATTGGATCCAGCAAGAAAAGCCGGAAGAAACAAACCAAGCGATTTTGAGATGGCTGGAACAGCAGGATGCCACCTAGTCTCAAGAGCTTTAAGGTTAAGCCTGCCCTCCGGGTTGACCGGAGGGTGGAATGAGACGCGGTCACCATCTTTGGGGTGACTTGATTGGGCACCGCTACCCCGGTAGGGCTAGGACATGTCTCCTAAAGGCGCGGCGGTCGTGAGCCGTGCGGGCGGAGCAACAGGGCTGATCACTTAAGGAAGATCAACAAGGAACTGCTTCGAGCATTTAAATAGCACCCTCTCTGTATTTGAGCGTAGTGCTCAAGTGAGGGGGTGCTTTTCTTAGGCGGAGAGCGTAATTCGTCTAACAAACTGTCTAGCCAGAGCGATTTAAAGGAGTTGTGATCGATTGCGATCATGTGGTCTTGCCTTAATTTTCGCCGATAAACCCGTTAAGCTGAACCTTATCATAAGCGACGGCGAAAAAATTGGCAGTAACCGCTTGCTGGGAGCAGAAAAAGTGAAGGGTTTTAGATAATTTAGGCGAATTATGTTTATGGGGCTTTGATTTTAATCTCGGCGACATTCAGCCAACCATCTCTTCAATTATGCACGGTCTACCTATTATTTAATTGTCATAGAACGTTACCCCAGTCAATTATTTTCCCCATGAGTATAGAGATTTCTTTCTTATTACTACAGGATCATTATCAACGTTCATTTTCCCAACAACAATGCAGGGTCAGAACGTATAGAACCGGGTTGGTTTTGTCGTGTTCAACTTGGTCGAAGGGAAGAGAAATCGATCCTGGAGGGGTTTCACTTGGTCGTGAAGACGAAACTATACATCCCGCATAAACGCCATGATTCGGTGCCACGGCCGAGGTTGATGCGCAAGCTAGACGAGGGACTCAAAGCGAAGCTGACATTGATCTCCGCGTCGGCCGGCTATGGGAAGACGACAGTGTTAACTGAATGGGCCAGGCAGAGCGGAATTCCCGTGGCCTGGTTGTCGCTGGATAAGCAGGACGACGAATGGGTATCGTTCTGGACCTATGTGACCTCTTCCATTCAGGAGCAAGCTCCCGGCTTCGGGCAGACGGTTTTGCCGCTGCTGGAGAAAGGACCGTCGGCGTCTTTCGTGTCCTCGGAGCCTGCGGTCGCGGCTATGCTGAACGAATTGAATCAGTTGCGCGACGAACTTGCGATCGTGCTGGACGACTATCATTGCATTGAGCTTTCCGCGATCCAGAGGTCGCTAAGTTATTTGGTGGACCATTTACCTCCTCATATCCATCTATATATCGCCAGCCGTGCCGATCTGCCCATCCCGACCGCCAGGCTCACGGCCAAAGGGGAGATGCGGCAGATTATGGTTCGCGATCTGCGGTTTCAACCCGACGAAGGACAGGCTTTCTTCCGGGAAACCGCGGGTTTATCGCTGTCCAGGGAGCAGTTCGCGCAGTTGTACGAGCAGACGGAAGGCTGGATCAGCGGTCTGCACCTCGCGGCGATCTCTCTGAGGCGAAGCGATAATATCGCGGAATCCATCCGGCAATTCAGCAGCCACCAAACTCGTATTTCCGATTATTTGCTGGAGGAGGTGTACCTTCATCTACCGGAGGCCACCCGCGCTTTTATGCTCCAAACCTCCGTGCTAACCCGCATGAATCATTCCTTGTGCGAAGCCGTAACGGGTCAGTTGAACGGCCAGGAGCAGTTGGAGCGATTGGAGCAGTGGAATTTATTCATTACCCCTCTGGACGATCGAAGGCGCTGGTATCGTTATCATCATTTAATGTCCGACTTCTTGCGGCGAATGTATGTTCGAACCCATCCCGGGCAATGGGCGCAAAAGCATGTCCATGCGGCTCGTTGGCTGGAAAGCCATGGATTCGTTGAAGAAGCGGCGGAACATTACCTGGAGGGTAGACAGTACGAGGATGTCGTCCGGGTAATCGAAAACAATCTTCAAGCCTTCATGCAAAAGAAATTCGCCGCGCTAAGCAGATGGATCCTGCAGCTGCCGGAGAGTTACATTTCCAGGCGTCCTATGGTCGAAATGTTCTATCTGCTCCTTCTTATTGGAATTCGGCAATGGGATAAAGCCTCGGTAAAAATAGAGCAGGCCAAAATCCGCTATGAAGCGCTGCAAGGGACGATGGACGAGAAGGAATGGAAGAACGTCATGGGCAATATTTACTACCTGTGCGCGACCTCCTGGTATTTCAGGAAAGATCTGCCCAAGGTCTCGGACTACTTCGAGCGGGTTGACCAATATGCGCCGGAAGGCAGTTTCTTGCAAATGATCGGGGACAATCGGTATAACGGTTACGATGAATTCGAGGATCATTTGACGTTTATTAACGACTATCATGGCGCCGCTGCGTTTCTGTCGAAATGGATCACCCGGTGGGGGGGCAAAAAAACGCATCCGTTTGCCGGACGGCTCCAAGCTTCTTATAGCAAGCTGCTCTATGAATGGAATCGGCTCGAGGAAGCTGAGCGCTGCATTGGTCAGGTCCTTCGTCCCGAGGACGCGCCGCCCAACACTCGGAGCATGATGCAAATTTACATTAGCGCTTCGCGAATTCAGCAAGCGCTTGGCCATCCGGTCCGGGCCGCGGAGCTGCTGGAGAGGTTGACGATACAAATCGAATCTCCGGATTATGAACTCTTTCTTCGGAAAATAGAAGCGGAGCAAGCTTGCTTGGCCGTCCGACAGGGCTCCCTGCAAGCGGCGATGAGATGGCTCGAACGATACGGCATGGCCTCGACGGATGAGATATCGTTGAACGGCGCAGCCGAATATGCGGCTTTAGCGAGGGTGCTCGCCGCTTGCGGGCGGACGGACGAAGCGATGTTGTTGTCGGAACGGTTGCAGCAGCTGTTCTGGAAAGAGGATCGTCTTCGAGAACGAATCAAAATAGTCATCTTGCAAAGCGTGATGCAATATCGCAGCGGGCAAACGAGAAAAGCGCTCGACTTGCTGGAGACCGCACTGCGCTTGGCGTGGCCGCAAAGGTTCGTTCGCAGTTTCGTGGACGAAGGCGCCGTCATGGCGGAGATTCTATCCGCTTATGTGAAAGAACGGCAAGACAACCGTTCAAAGCCCGAGACCTCTTTTCCGCCTGACTATGCCGTTAGTCTGCTTCGGGTACTCCATCTTTCTCAGCAGGAAATGGCAGTACCGATTCGGGTAGAGGTGAGCCGCAAAAAAAAGCCGCAGATCGAACGGCTGACCAATCGCGAGGTGGAGATTGTCCGTCTCATGGCCGAAGGGATGTCCAATAAGCAGATCGCACTGGATATGGATATTACGGAGGGAACAGTAAAAAGTCACGCCAGCCATATCTATGAGAAACTGGACGTCCGTACGCGAGTGCAGGCGATTAAGAAAGCAAGAGAGCATAAATGGATAGACTAAATCATGCGAACAAGGCACGGTTTCTCCCGTTGGAGAGCCGTGCTTTTTTTTGATGGGCAAGCAGCAGACTCTGTTCGACAATATACGCGTTTTTTACGCTTTTTATAACTTTCTATAGATGTGCTAGTGTCGCTTTTTCTATAAAATTGGCGGTGGCATAGTTTGATAGGGGGAACGGGCATGCGTAAATGGAGACGGTTTATGGCCTCTATATTGGCTTTTATGTTAGTGACGACATCCTTGTCTCTGTTGTTCAGGGGACAAGCTTATGCGGCGAACGGCGATATTATTGTCACGGTAGCGGGCACGGGAAGCTACGGCTCTTCGGGAGATGGGGGCTTGGCGACGGATGCGGAAATCAAAGATCCGAGAGGCATTGTTTTCGATAGCAACGGCAATCTGTATATTGCGGATAGCGGCGGCAATCGCGTTCGTAAAGTCGATAAATCGACCGGGATCATTACGACGGTGGCGGGCACCGGGGCTCAAGGGTTCTCGGGAGACGGAGGGCAGGCGGAGGATGCCCAGTTGGCGTATCCGAGCGGCATCGCGTTCGATGCCGCCGGCAATCTGTATATCTCGGATACCGGCAATAACAGGGTACGGAGAGTGGATGCCGACGATGGCATTATCACCACGGTTGCAGGTACGGGGAACAAGGGGTATTTGGGAGACAATGGCCCGGCGACGTTTGCCGATTTAAACGGTCCTACTGCCCTGGCGTTCGATAGGGCGGGGAATCTCTATATCGCGGATACGGGCAATAACCGGGTTCGAAAAGTAAGCACGTCAGGGACAATTATCACGGTTGCAGGCACTGGAACAGGGCAACCGAGCGAAGGGGCTTATTCCGGAGATGGCGGACCTGCTAGTGCGAATCAATTGAATTTTCCCTACGGACTGGCGGTCGACAGCGTCGACAATCTATATATTTCAGACTCCAATAATCATAGAATTCGGATGGTGGCAGCTTCAACGGGGAACATCTCCACCGTGACCGGCGTTGGCTACCCTGGCTATTCGCCGGATAGAACGGATGCCGAACATGCGTATATTAGCATACCTATCGGATTGGCGATGGACAGTAACGATAATTTGTATATCGCCGATGCGGGCAACAGTCGGATTCGGATATTGAATAAGGCATCGAATACCGTCTCCACGATTGCGGGCAACGGAAGCTTTGCTTATTCTGGAGACGGGATAGTGGCGACTGCTTCCCCGATGAATTTACCGGCGGCGGTCGCATTGCATAGTAGCGGGACGCTGTACATCGCGGACTCGAGCAATAATCGAATTCGGCGTCTTGCTCCCTCCAACAATTCGAACTTGAGCGGGTTGACGTTATCCAGCGGCAGTCTAAGCCCTGGTTTCGTATCGGGCACGACGAGTTATACGGCTAGCGTATCGCTCAGCGTATATAGCGTCACTGTCACGCCTACGGTAAGCGACGTCGACGCGACGGTAACCGTCGATAGCGCGCCGGTGACAAGCGGAACGGCATCGGGCGCGATCAACCTGAGCGTAGGAGCTAATCTGATTCCAATCGAAGTTACGGCGCATGATGGAACGGCGAAGACGTATACCGTGACGGTAACGCGCGCGTCGGATGACGCGAGCTTGAGCGGTTTGGCGCTATCGAGCGGCACTCTAAGCCCGACGTTCGCATGGGGCACGACAGGTTATTCGGCAAGCGTGGCAAACAACGTAAATAGCATTACGGTGACGCCAACGGTGAGTGATAGCAACGCAACGGTGACGGTTGATGGCGTTGGAGTAGCAAGCGGAGCGGCCTCGGGTGCGATTAGCTTGAACGTAGGCGCGAACGCGATCCCGGTCGTGGTGACGGCGCAAGATGGAACGACAATTAGCACGTACACCGTGACGGTAACTAGGGCGCCGAGCAACGATGCGAGCTTGAGCGGTTTGGCGCTGTCGAGCGGTACTCTAAGCCCGACGTTTGCATGGGGCACGACAGGTTATGCGGCAAGTGTGGCGAACGCCGTTGGCAGCATTACGGTGACGCCGACGGTGAGTGATAGCAACGCAACGGTGACGGTAGATGGCGTTGAGGTGGCAAGCGGAGCGGCCTCGGGTGCGATTAGCTTGAACGTAGGCGCGAACGCGATCCCGGTCGTGGTGACGGCGCAAAATGGAACGACAATTAGCACGTACACCGTGACGGTAACTAGGGCGCCGAGCAACGATGCGAGCTTGAGCGGGTTAGCGCTATCGAGCGGCACTCTAAGCCCGACGTTCGCATCCGGCACGACAGGTTATGCGGCAAGTGTGGCGAACGCCGTTGGCAGCATTACGATGATGCCGACGGTGAGTCATAGCAACGCAACGGTGACGGTAGATGGCGTTGGAGTGGCAAGCGGAGCGGCCTCAGGTGCGATTAGTTTAATCGTAGGTGCGAACGCAATCCCGGTCGTGGTAACGGCGCAAGACGGAACGACCACGAGCACGTACACCGTAACGGTGACGAGGGCTCCAGCGGCAACGAGCGGGGGCGGCATCAGCGTCAGCAGGAGCAATGACGCGCGCCTAAGTGGGTTAACGCTGTCGAGCGGCAGCCTGAGCCCGGCGTTCGCATCGGGCACGACGAGTTATTCGGTCAGCGTGGCAAATAGCGTAAGCAGCTTGACTGTCGCGCCGTCGGTTACAGACCGCGTGGCAACGGTGAAGGTGAACGGTGCGGCTGTGTCGAGCGGTTCGGCCTCGGGCGCCATTAGTCTCAAGACCGGAGACAATTCGATCTTGGTCACGGTAACGGCGGAGGACGGCACGACGAAATCTTACATGCTCACCGTAACGAGAGCGAGCGACAATATCGCATCGCCTGTATCTCGCGGGCCATTGCTGAACGAGAAGATCGCGAATGCGCCGAAGGTGAGAGAATCCTCGTTAACCGCGCTTCAAGCGAACGAATACAAGCCCTTTGCCGATGTGAAGGAGAGTAGATGGAGCTTCGAAGCGATTCAAGTCGCCCAGCGCTTGGGCATCGTTCAAGGGAAACCCGACGGGAACTTCCATGGCGCAGATTCCATAACGCGCGCCGAATTCACCGCAATGGTAGCGAACGCGCTGTATCTCGATACGGCGAGCGGTGCGAGCACAGCCTTATCCGATACCAAGGGTCACTGGGCGGAACCGTCTATTGGCGCTTTGACTGCCGCGGGCGTCATTGAAGGTATGGGCGACGGGACTTTCAAGCCGAATCAGCAGATTTCCCGGGCCGAGATTTCAGCAATTCTAGCACGGCTCATGATTTTCGATGAGTCTATTGGCAATGCCTCATTCGCGGATACGACCGGCAACTGGGCACGTCAATGGATTGAACTGCTGGCTGGCGCGGACGTGGTGAAGGGTCAAGGCGACAACAAGTTTAATCCGAGCGCCTACGCGACGCGCGAGCAGGCAGTCGCCTTAATTCTGCGTATGCTGGCCGTCTGTCGCAACGTCGATCTTCAATGGATAGATTAAGGAGGACAATATGAATCGTTTGCGATCGTACTTGAGGACAAGGATGGCTTCTAAGCTTGTATCTATTATTTTATCGATAGTGCTCCTAAGTGCGATGGTGCCCGTGACCGCGTCGGCGGATGAGGACGCGGTCGTTGTCGCAGCCGATATCGCTATTGGAACGGCGGCTCCGGTGAACGGGGCGGCTATCTCCGACGGAATGGTCTCGTTCGGCGGCGGAACCGCGGCTGTGACCTGGTCGTCAGATGGGACAAGCTACGCCGCCGCGAGCGGCGCTTTCGCGCATAGCACGGTCTACCGGACCAAATACGTGCTGACGGCAAACTCGGGCTATGTGTTCGATCCGGTGTCCGGCGCATATGAGAAGAACGGCGCGAAAGACATAACGGGCAGCATCGCCAACTTAGGCTCGGGACCGTTCGCGGCGACTTTCACCGCGACCGTAAGCCAAGGGTTCTCTTTAAACGATACGCTGACGATCGTAATCACGTGGCCGAACGCAACGATCGAGCCCTCCGATATTTCGATCGGTACGATTGCTCCGGTAACAGGCGAGGCGATCGCGGACGGCGCGAATACGTTCAACAAAGCCACGGCCGTTATTACTTGGTCCAACAATGGCACTATTTTTGGTCCGGCAAGTGGAACTTTCGCGGCTAACATGTACTATTACTCGAAATATGTCATCACGGCCAACGCAGGGTATGCCTTCGATACCACGAGCGGAATCTACAAGAACGGAGCCAAGTCGTTGGCGGGACGCATCGCCAATCTTGGCACGGGTATGTTGGCTGGGGCTACAGTATCGACGGTAACTCGTCCTAATGACACCTTGACCCTCATCGTAGGTTGGGAGTCGACCGATGCAGGATCGGGGCAGATCGTCATCGGGGCTTCCGATATTTCGATCGGCACTGTTGCCCCTGTGCCATCCGGCGTCGTGGCGAATGGAACGAACGTATTCAACCATGCGACGGTCACTTATGTGGATTGGAGTCAAGAGACTCCCTTTGCCTACTTGGATGAGGGAGATCCGTTCGTTTCCGGAATGACTTACGCAACGGAGTATGTTCTCAAGGCGGCGAACGGCTATACCTTCGATTCGAGGTCGGCTTATTTAAAGGACGGGGCCAGAGATCTGTCGAGCCGCATTGCGAATCTTGGATCGGGTACGTTCCAGGTGTACGAAAATGCACCAGGCGAGATATCGATTAAGGTCATCTGGCCCCGGACAGGGCTCCTCCTGCCGAACGATATCTCTATCGGCACGCTGGCGCCGGTCGCGGAGGCTGCGGTGGCGGACGGAGTCAATACGCTCAACCATGCAACGGCCGAGGTGAATTGGTCTGCAGACAACGGAGCGACCTACAATCCGGCGGGCGGCACCTACGCCTTCGTAACGACTTATAAAACGAAATATGTTATCGCTGCGGAAGCGGGCTATTTCTTTGATAACGCTGCAGGCGTATACGAAGCGGGCGGGGCGAAGACGTTGACGAGCCGCATCGCTAATCTCGGATCGGGTACGTATACCGCGGTCGTATCGGGCGCGTCGAACGGTACGTTGACGGTCGTCGTCACTTGGCCGCAGACTGCGGCGGCGCCGTTCACAACCATTGACGCGTCGGGAATGTCGATCGGTACGGTCGCTCCGGTAACGGGGGCGAACATCGCGAACGGCACGAACGCTTTAGCGCATACAACGGCGAGTGTGACGTGGTCCGCCGACAATGGTGCGTCCTACGCTTCCGCGAGCGGTAAGTTCGCCCCCGGCAAGGCGTACAAGACGAAGTACGTGCTGACCGCGGAAGCGGGATACGTATTCGATCCAACGGCGGGTGCTTACGGTTCGATCTCGATCTCGGACTTAGGTTCCGGCACGGTCGTTACGCAAGTGTCGACGACAAGCACGTCCAATGACACGTTAACGATTACGGTGACTTGGCCGTCAACGGCGTTGGCAACGATCGCTGCGAACGAGCTCTTGATCGGGACAATCGTGCCGGTATCCGGCGCGAGTATGGCGGACGGCGCCAATACGTTTCCACATGCTACCGTTAGCATTGCCTGGTCAAGCGACGGGGGCCTCTCTTATGCGGGAGCAAGCGGGGCCTATGCGCCGAATACGGTTTATAAAACGAAATACGTGCTAACCGCGGCTGGGGGCTATAAGTTCGATTCGGCGATGCATGCTTACAATACCGTCGCCGTCGAGAACCTTGGAGGAGTTGCGCTCAGCGCGGACGTATCCACGTCGGCCACGGCAAACGATACGTTAACGATCGAAGTCACTTGGCCGGCAACGGGCGCGGCCACGCTCACGGCTGCGGACATCTCGATCGGAACGATCGCGCCGGCGACGGGCGCCACCCAGGCGAACGGGACGAATACGTTCGCGCATGCGACGGGGTCCGTTACCTGGTCAAGCGACGGGGGAGTCTCCTACGCGGCAGCAGGCGGCACGTACGCCGCGGCTAAGGTGTATAAGACGAAATACGTGCTGACATCTATGGCTGGTTACGCGTTCGATTCGACGGCAGGCGTCTACGATAAGAACGGGGCGAGAGATCTTTCGGGACGAATCGCCAATCTGGGCGCAAGCCCATTCACCGCGACGGTATCTACGGCAAGCTCGTCGAACGACACGTTAACTATCGTGGTGACATGGCCGGCAACGGGAGCGTCAACGATTGTTCCCGCGGACATCTCGATCGGAACGGCGGCTCCGGTTACGGGGGCGACCCAGTCGAACGGGAGCAATATTTTCAACCATGCCACCTCAAACATTTTCTGGTCTGCCGATAACGGCAGCACGTATCAGCCGGTGGGCGGGACATTTGCAATCGGGAAGAGCTATAAGACTAAGTACGTGCTCACCGCGGCGGCAGACTATCGATTTAACGCGGGAGCGTACGGATCAATCAACATCGCCAACCTAAACACACCGGGCACGTTCACGGCACAGGTGTCGTCAACAAGCGCGACGAACGATACGCTCACGATCATCGTCACTTGGCCGGAGACGGCGATTACCGACACGGTAAGGGTCAACGTGAACAACACGACCGACTTCCGCGCGTATTCGGGCAGCACGCTCATCCCCTTGCAGGGGTTGATCGTCTCTGCGGAGAACGACTACAGCATTACGCTCGTCAACGAATCCATCGATACGACGAATCCGTCCGCGCCGCTCACCGCCGCGATGGTCAAGAGCATTATCGTCAAAGATAGTCTTGGCAACAACGTGCCGATAAGCGTGCAAACCGTAGCGAATGGCGTCGCGCAAAATCGTCCGTGGAGCTTGAAGATCACGATCGACCATAATGCGTCGGCGGCGGCCAGGCTGATTACGGTAACGGTGAACGCAGATACCGCTCAGCGAATCGATATTCGCAATCTGATCGGATTCACGAATCCGACGATTGAATATGCTCTATCGACTCCAAGAAGCCAATATCCTTACGAATACGGCAATTATTATTACTTTCTTACCGGCGATCCGTTGAAGATGCAGACGACGTCGAGCGGGCTTATTCCGGCGGGCGTACAGATCGTAGGCAAAAACACGTCCAAAACGTCATCCGTGACGAATACGCTGTTCGATACGACGAGCTATCGATTCGGCTACTCTTTCTCGATGCCGAGCGAGCCGATCTACCTTTCGGTGACGTCGACGGACGGCAAAGCCGCGCATAACATAGCGGTGCAAGCGACGATTCCTGGCGTCGTAATTCCGAAGCTGTCCGGCGGTTCGAACTTCGTGCAGGCGACCGTGAGTAAGCCGGCGACTGATTATTCGGGCGCTACCATCACCGTCGATCCGGGTAGCTACAATCGTCGCATCTATAGGGTTAAGACGGTCGAAGTGCGCTCCGACCTGCTGAACGTTGCGTTACCGGTTATGCCAGACTCTACGACCGGCAAGTATTCGTTCGTTATGCCGTTCACCGATGCGAACGTCACGGTCGTGATCGAGAAGATCGTGTCGAACCCGGTCCAGACGGAGATTACGACGAACGCGAGCGCGGAAATGACAGTCGATCTCGAGGAATATTATCCAGGAGACACGATTAAGGTACAGATCGTGAACAAAGATCCGGCGAAATACGTCGCTAACGTCCAAGTGTACCGCGTGTCGGGATCTTCGAGTTCCTTGGTCAAGCAGACACAGCCGGCCAACCCCTATGACTCCAGAATCGATGTCAGCATCCTGCCTTATGCGTCTACCGTCCAACTGACGGCTGGCGCGACGCTGAAAGTTGTCGCCAAGTTCGAAAGCGTCTCGATACCCGTAACGACGGCAAGCGCCGCGCAATTCTCGAACTATCCGGACAGGGCGAGCTTGAACGAACCGATTACGTTCAGCTTCGCGCCGCCGAGCGACTCAAGTAAAATCTACAAGCCGATCGTCCGGTTCCGCGATAAGCTTAACAACAAGACCGTATATGCCTGCACGTACGTGAGGTCCGATCCGCAGGATCAGACGAAGAGCGTATACACTTGTCCGGCCATTACGAAGAACAGTATCGATTTGGTCGAATTGCTGTACGATGCGATCGATACCCATTCTCCGGCCGCAGGCGGCGCGCCGGGCGCAACTAAGCTCAGGAATATCGCCTCCGTCTCGCCGAATTCCAGATTGGCAGGCATATTCAAATCGATTAACGTATTCGGAACGAATATGAACGGCCAGGGACAAGTGTTCATCGGCACGTCGCCGAATCCGACGCTGGCAGCTACCGTAACAGATGCGACGGCGACCTCCCTGGTCGTCCAAGTACCCTTCAATATGATGTCCCGTACGTTGGACGTCACATATTACGTGTCCAGCAATGGCGTACAGCGATCCGTTACGATACCGGCAACCGAGAACTTAAGCCACACTAAGTTCGGTTATATGGCTGTTGTCTCGGATAGCCAATTCAATCATTCCGTCATCGTCTCGGAAAGCGAGAAGGACTTGACGCAGCAGTTGGGTAATCGCACACCGATCATGACGATCAAAGGCAGCTTCACGGCCAATCCGAACATGAGGGGCGAATACGTGTTCAGCGGAACGACGACCGTTAACGGCGGCCTTGCAGTCTACCTGCCGGACACGCAAAGCTTGCTCAATGTGCGCGACGATACCGACGGCACGGTCAAGCTGACGATGGGAAAAGTCAACATGACCGCGGGCTCGTTCAGCATCATGTCGACGGCTGACGGCTCGATCAGGCTGGATAAGGGTATCGAGTATATTTCCGAGTATGCGAGGGACGAGGACGGGGAATTAGAGGATCCGTCTAAGCGGAACATCGAGGTCGCCATCCATAACCAGAACAAGTTGACCGTTGTGGGGAGCGGTATGCAGGCCGGCATTACGGGGGCAACGCTGCTCGGTAACGCCGTCATCTTCGACGGAAGAATCTATGTCGGCATGGCACTGCCGGGCAGCAACGTGGTAGGGATCGACCTGAACATCGATCGTCTCCAGTACGGCATGGACGGTAAAGGGAATTTGAGCTTCCAAGGGGTTACGGCGGACGGCTCCTTTACACCGGGCACGGATATATCGCAAAAGCTACTCGGCGGCTTCGGAATTAACGGCAGCGCGGAAGGCTCGATCGATACGTTCGACGGCAAGTACGCCGTCGCGTTTGACATAGACGCCAAGCTAGCGAATTTTGCTTCGAGCATGAGTCTGAGAAAGAATGGCGCGACCGGTCAGTTCATACCCGATTCGATCAAGATCATTGTCGGATTAGAGAACGGAATTCCGGTAACGCCGATGACGCCGATCGCGAAGCTGACGAGAGTCGGCGGAGGCGTCTCGGGCCTAGCGGACACGATCAGCGGCAACTATAAGGGCGTCGCACCGATCTTGATTTTGCTCAATGGCGATTTCGAAGTCGGAAGTCTTATTCCAGGCACTGGCCTGCTCGAATTCAATGATGTAGAGCTCGCGATCGGGCCTTCCCAGATTAGCCTGTCCGGGAACCCTACTCTGCTGAAGATGCAGATCTTCGATAAGTTCGAGGCGGGCATCTACGTGACCAATTCTTCCGTATCGTATCAAATGCAGATCGCCGCTAATATCTTGAAGAACTTCTCGGTCATTCTGGCAGGCGGCAATGCCAACCTTACTTATTACAGAAACAACGGCTTCAATCTGAATGGTCAATTGCGAGGGAAGCTCCAAGTGCCGGAGATCGAAGTCGGGCTGTTTTCCATCGGTCCGTATACGTTGCTCAACAGCGACGTCGGGCTGAGCAATACGAACGCCTACGCGTCGTTCAGCATTCTCGGTTTCGGATTTAAGGTGAACTATGGGTTCGGCAGCGGCTCCGTTAGCGTGGGGCGTCGCAGCTTCGCTTCGGCGCAGACGGGACCGGAGGGACAGACCGTGTACGACGAGAATGGCGCGGAGGTCGGACAGATTAACGCATTCTCCAACGTGCGGCTCGTCGCGTCGAGCGGCGGCTCGCGAAGTCTGCTTAGGACGCTTGCGGTCGAGCCGGCGATCTCGACCAACGCTGATGGAACGGAGCATACGGTGTCTTTCCCGGCAGACTTGACGGAAGATTATGCGGTGCTCGTATCCGCTGACCCGGAAGATCTTCGCATATTGGACCCGAGCGGCAATCCCTACGGCTTGACGTATCCGGAAACGTTGGATGACGGAACGCCTTATTACGACGATCCAAACGCGAACGCATCGGTCGTATCCGAGAGCACGGTCATGATTCGCCTGCGCGCACAAGCGGGTGATTGGACGATTACGTCCGGCCAGCCGTTCGGCAGCTCGATCATCGCCATTGCGCCGATTCCGAAGATCGCCGGTACTTCCTACGATGCGGGGACGCATAAGGTAAGCTGGGATTTGTCGGGTCTGGATACCGCGACGGAAGACTATCAAGTCGAAGTCCGTCTGTCGACGGACAACGGCGACGATCCGAACGCCAGAATCGCGGGTGTACTGGTCCACACGGTAGATATCGACGGAGCGGACGTGACGGACAAAGCGGCATCCGGCAGCTATACGTTCACGGAGCAAGATTTGAACTATCTGCAAAGCGGGCAGTATTACGCGAGAGTGACGCTGGTCGGCAAGCCGATGTCCGACGCCTCCAGATCGATTCCGTATGCGAGCGTGAATGCGAAGGAGGCGATGAGCGTCGTCAATCCGCTCGCGCCCGGCTCAATAAGCGGCGTAACCGTGTCCGCAGGCGGCAGCGGCACGATACATGCTGCGTGGAGCGTCGTCTCGGACGCGGACGGTTATCTCGTTCGGATGTACGATGCCGACGGAAATGCCGTCATGTCACCTTTGATGTACACGGACGAGATCGGTAGTGACGGCAATCCGACGGGTAACCAGGTCGCGCATGCCGGTAGACCGATCGAGTATCAAGTCGCGGCTAGCGACGAGGTGAACGGACAGTTCAGCCTCGACTTCGGCGGGATTGATTCGGGCAACAGCTACAGGCTTGCCGTCACTCCGTTCGCCTACGCGGACGACGCGGAGATGAACTCATCCTATATTTACGGAGCGACAACGGTGACGGACATCGTCGACGTTCCACTGGTCAAGAACCCTGTCATTCACGTTAAGCCTAGCGCAGGCACCATAGCGAACGATTCGCTGCTGGGCAATGTGCTTACGGTAGGCGGTGACTTTACGCTGGAAGCCGCGACCACATATGTGAGCGAAGAGGACGGACAGACGCAAGAGCTGGACGCTAAGTTCATCGTATGGCAAAGCGACGGAACGATCGACGAAAACACGAATCTGCCGAGGTTCGTTCAAGTCTACGCTAGCGACGATTATGAGAGTCGGGTTTCCGTACCGATAACCGTCGACGGAGACGCGGGATCAACCTTGCTGCGAATCGTCGCCGAGAACGATCAAGGCGACATATCCGAGTACGGATTGGCTGTCCACTACAAGGGTCTCCCGCCTGCTTTGTTCGTCGAGACGGGAATGGATGGCAAGATCGTCGCCGATTCGGCCGGACGGTACCGAATTCTAGGCAGCACGGTTCCTTACGCGACCGTGATTGACGACCAGGGAAATCGCACAACGGCGGACAATGAGGGTCAATTTAGCTTAAGCGGCGCGCTCGGTTCCGGTACGCAAGCTTACAGTACCGTCACGGCTATCGATTCCGTGGGGAACGTCGCGCAAGACGATGTCTCGATCATTAAAGGAAGCCAACCCGCTAGCCCGGGAACAGGCACGGGTACGGAAAGCGGCACGAATACGGGCTCGGGCGGTAAGCCTTCGACGAATGGCGGCCGAACCGACGGTTCGACGGACAACGGAACGCCAACGAAGAAGGCGTTCAAGGACGTGCATGACGAAGCGGCTTGGGCCGAAGATGCAATCGAACGAGCTTACAAGTTGGGCATCGTATCCGGTCGGACGGTGGACATATTCGCTCCGAACAGCCATACGAGAAGAGACGAAGCGATCGCGTTGCTGGTCAGAGCAAGAAAGTTGGCGATTGGCAAGCAAGCCGATCTGGATGCTGCTGCGGCGTACTTCGCCGATTGGAACGAGCTGGCGCAGTGGAGCAGGCCGTACATTGCCGCCGCTTATGCGAACGGCCTGGTCACGGGCAAGGAGCGCCAAGGCAAGTTTTATGTCAATGGAGCTTCGCTCGTCACGCGGGCGGAAGTGGCGGTATTGTTCCAGAACGCTTACCGGCTGATGGCGGACGTCGGCAACAGCAAGACTTTCGGGGACATGATCCCGTCTTGGGCCGCGAATAGCGTGAATATCCTGTCTTCCAATGGCGTAATCAACGGATATCCGGATTCGACGTTCCTGCCTGCGTCTAACGCGACGCGCGCGGAGATCGTGGTCATATTAATGCGTTTGATCGATCGGCAGGAGAAAGACGCGCCGATCAAAGGCGAGTAGACGAGTGGCATTTGAAATAAGCGACTCAGCAATTTAGAGTAAACCTGGAAATCTTGTACACCTAAGTGTACAACCTACAACTAGTTTGGGGAGTTTTTCTTTCTCCTATGACTAAGTGTAAAACCTGCAACTAGATCAGGAGAATATTTCGATTGCAGACGAAATCAATCGATCTAATTGTACTTTTTACATTTAGAACGTGGAAACGAGGAATTTGGACGACACTAAATGTACATTTTACAATTACATTTTGAGTGTGCCGGGAAACGATAGTTGAACACGCTCGTTTAGGCCGCCGATTACTTCGGTGGCCTTCCGTGCATTATTATGTAGGCTTGATCATAGCCCCGACGAAGTTCGAATCAAGGTCCCACTTGATATTGTCTAAGGAGGCATGAATGAAACTAACTTTTATATTAGATACATATGGAACGTAACGTCAGGTGCTTTATGACCAGTAGTAATCGGTACTGAATGATAGAGAAAAAACGTGCCTCTAGAATCGCTTCTAAGGCACGTTTTGCGTAAAGGGAATCATATTTGAATTTTAACCAGCAGCCCAAACATCTAATTCAATTTTTAATTCAGGTAAACCTAATCCTTTAATATAAGCAACCGTCATTGAAGGAGGAGTGGGACCGAATACTTTATTCCAAATGGCATTGAAATGATCCCAATCAATTTCTTCTGTGGCCCAAATGTTGATTTTAACGACATGATCAGGAGTTAACTTTTGAGAGGAAAGGATTTCAACAATATTACTCATTGTATTTGTCACTTGTTGATTAAAATCCGTGGGGATATTGTTGTTCTGATCGATACCAATCTGACCGGAAAAAACATACATTTCAGCGTTTCTGCTTATTTTAGTCACATGACTATAGTTTCCAACGGGTTTCGCTATATTTTCCGGATTATATCTATGAATTACATTATTATTTAAGTTCATCGTTTGTAAAGTCTCCTTATAAGTAGAAAATATCTAACTATAGATAGGCTAAATATTTTCACTGTTTTTTAATTTCAATTAATAGATGACAGACCTATCCCGTCGATATTAATTCTAGAAAAAAACAGCAGTTGAATACCCAATACCAAAAGATAAATATTTAATCGATCTCTTCTTCATTAGGTATTCCCCCCTTCATACTTATAATCAAAAACCTTGCAACAAAATAATAACATGAACTCAAGAAAAACTGTAGTAGAACCCGACTGATAGTATAAGGCATTATGTATTTCGCTGTTTGAGTGATACGGTGAATCTTATCATAAGTGACGGCGAAGAATTCGGTTGTCAAGAAGTGTGTAGAGTACTGGAGGAGTGATGGAGGAAGGGGCTATAGAGGGGCGATTATTGTGACCAGAAAAAGAGATTAAAAAGGCCAACTCGTAAAGGATGTATGAATACGCGGAAACCCGCTACAAGAAAATCCGATTATATGTCTAATTACACCTAAAATTATTTGTTTACAGCCTTATATACAAGCCCATAATTTTTTTGAAAATCAATGGAAAGTAAGCTTTACATTTATGTTAATTGTTTGTATGCTTAAGGAAAGTAAGCTTTCCTTTTCGAGGAGTGATTGTTTGAAGAACCGACTAGAAGAAATAAGAAAGAAGCTTGGAATAAAACAAGAAGAACTAGCGGATAAGTTGGAAGTATCCAGGCAAACGATTGGTTCACTTGAAAATGGTAGGTATAACCCATCCATCATTCTTGCATTTAAGATTGCACGTTTTTTTGAAATGAACATAGAAGATATTTTCATTTATGAGGAGGAGCGGGAAAATGAAAACGATAGGTAGATGGGTGCTCTTAACAATTGTTGGTGCTAGTGCGGCTTATATGGGTGAATTTATTTTAATCGAGGAGAAGCTAAAAGGAATTGCCGGCTTGCTCTTTGGCGTTGGTTCAGTTCTTGTGGTGCTCGGATTAGGAAATATGGTGCATTTGTTATGGCTGAATAAGCCTAAGAACAAAGTGAAGTACGATGCAAAAATTAGAACGAGTAAAATTGAGGCTAAAGACGAACGGAAGATAAGAATAAAAGAAAAAGCAGGCTGGAAAACAAATATTATTATTTTTTACATCCTAATGGCATTGACTGTCGTGTTTAGTTTAATAGGAATAGATAAGATTGTAGTCACTGTGCTAAGCGGCGTTTTTGTCTTTCAAATCGGATTAGGAATCTTCCTGTTTAATCATTATGCTAAAAAAATGTAACTGAAATAACGCCGAGCTGTAAGCAACCACAGCAACCATACTTGGTATAACGGAGGGATGAAAGGACATACAATAACCATACAATCCGGATGCACAGTCCGTGGTTCAGTCCGTGTTTCTAAGATAGAATTTGCTTTAATAAATAAGGATTCAAATGTCCTTATTGTGGAACGGGATTATGATTGAAGGAGAATAACGTCTATTTTGTTGGCCAAACGATTAATAATTATTATGGGACATTTCCTGTTCAAACAACAACGCTACCAAAGACGAATTAAAGATGTTATTCATTGTGCCACTTGTATTAGCTTACGTTGGTAAGGAATTTAAAATCCGTTGAGGTTGTGAATAGTTTGACTTCACTGACCGAATTGGCGATAACGGGTTATAATGGTACTGTATCGCCGATCGTAGCGTCAATCATTTTGTATAAATGAAAAAACATCTCTTGTAGAAGACTGCGTTAGTACATAGTGGTGAACATGGCTTGGAGTTCAGCGATTGCTTGATCAAGCCGATATGACCTGCACTCACTTCTAACACAGATCCTTATATGATGAAAAGGAAGAGATTCAGTGGGAAGAAAACAATCTTTTACTGAGACAGAGCTGTTGAATACGACAAAAAAATTAGTGCTTGAGCATGGCTACGACGGATTTCATCTCAAACTGCTCTCACAGCATCTATCCGGAGCCCGGAGCACTATTTATCAATATTACTCTAATAAAGAAGAGATAGTTGCTGCTTGTATGAAACGCGTAATAGCAACGGTATTAGAAAATTCATCAGCAATTGATGAGACTGATCCTATGGACGCTCTCGAGCAGTTACTTCTCATTTACGTAGAAGAATCTACGCTCCATCAACTTCTAGGAGATGCTGGTAAAATTAATACTACTAATTCTTCTGCGGCAGCGAGAGATCTTGAATTTATTGAGGAAGCACATATGACTCTCAAAATTCAATTATCACGCTTGTTTGAACGGGCACAACAGGATAAAAGCCTGCGCCAAGATATCCCACTGCCTGTACTTATTGGTGTTTTTTTCAACTTAATTAATACGCCTAATATGTTGAATATCCCTACACCTGAATGGGGAAAGCTGTTGTTTCAAATGTGGATTGGGGGAGCAAAGAGCTAGCCGCAGTCTTGAAATTAATTTGACACAAGTGTCATTTATGGTGTTTAATTAGCGGGGATAAGTGTAACGGTATTATTAAATTGACACATGTGTCAAAAATGATAAGGAGTTGAAAAGAAAATGTTTTTAGCTATGAAGGAATTGATGAATAGTAAAATGAGATTTCTAATGATCGTCATTATTTTTGTACTAATCGCTTGGTTGGTATTCATCTTATCAGGTTTGGGGAATGGGTTATCTACGCTAGCTGCATCAACATTCAAGACCATGAAGGCTGATTATGTCGTCTTTGAAGAAGGGGCGCAGTCTTCAATGAGCAAGTCGTTACTGTCTGATCAATTGATGGCGGAAGTGGAGCTGCTACCAAATGTGAGTGCTGCCGCACCTATGGGAACAACGATGGCAACGGCGCTGAAGGAGCAAAGCACCAAGAATGAAGATAAGGTGGACATCGCGATTATTGGAATTAACCCAGGAAGCTTCTTGGAACCGGCTATCGTAGAAGGGGAAAGCCTATCTTCCGGGAACCCTACGGGTGTCGTGGTGAATTCAACCATGAAGGATGAGGGCTATAACATTGGCGACACTTTTCAGTTAGATGGAACGACGGAATCCTTGACGATTATCGGATATGTCGAGAATCAGACCTATAACCACGTTGCATCGGTATTTACTCCGATGGCTGAATGGCGGAAGATTACCTTCGCGGCTCCGGGTTCGGATAAAGGAGTCGCAGGGCCCGTTAATGCGATTATGTTACAAGGCAAGAATATCGATCCGGATTTAATTAACAGTAAGCTATCAAATACGGATACGGTTACCCGAGCGGCAGCCGTTCAAGGAATGCCGGGGTACAAAGAAGAGAACGGTACTATTTTAATGATGCTTGCATTTCTGCTTGCTATCTCCGCATTCGTGCTTGGGGTGTTCTTTTATGTAATTACGATGCAGAAGACCAACCAGTTCGGCATTATGAAAGCCATTGGTGCTAGTAACGGATTTCTGGGCAAAGCTATTGTATCGCAAGTGTTTGTGCTTTCGCTGACCAGTATTGTAGTTGGAATTTTACTGACTTATGGAACGGCTGCCATTATGCCGAAGGGTATGCCATTCAGGCTGGAAACCAGTCTTGTCGTCACGTATTCTGTTATCTTGCTAATTATCGCTATGCTAAGTTCGATGGTATCTGTTCGCAAGATTACAAAGATTGATCCGCTCAAAGCGCTTGGGAGGGTTGAATAATGACTAAGGGATTACAAATGAGTGAAGTCACAAAGTATTATGCCGAAGGAAGCAATCGAATCGCCGCACTCGATCATGTGTCGATATCAGTGGGGCCGGGTGAGTTCGTTGCTGTAGTTGGACCGTCCGGGTCTGGTAAAAGTACGTTCTTATCCATTGCAGGAGCGCTGCTTAAGGCCTCCGAAGGAGATGTTAAGCTGAATGGGTATAATATCTCTACGCTTACAGCGAAGGAACTTTCTAATATAAGGTTACGAGAAATCGGATTTATTATGCAATCATCGAATTTGGTTCCTTATTTAAATGTTCTTGATCAATTGTTAATAGTAAAAAGGATGTCGGGAAAGGTTAAAAGGGAGGATAAGGAATTCGCCGCTAAATTGCTGGAAGAGCTGGGTCTGGGCTCGAAGTTAAAAAGCCTTCCGGAAGAGTTATCAGGCGGCGAGAAGCAACGCACAGCGATTGCTCGTGCTTTAATTAATAATCCCAACGTCATCTTGGCGGATGAGCCGACAGCAAGTTTGGATACCAAGCGCGCCCATGAAGTGGTTGGTCTAATTGCGCATGAGGTGAAGTCACGCCGGAAAGCGGCGATTATGGTTACCCATGATGAGCGTATGCTTGAATATTGCGACAAGGTATACCGAATGGAAGATGGGAAATTGTCGTTGGCTGAAATGTCAAGATCAAGGGGAGTCCATGTTTGAGTTCTTTTTTTTCCTTCATTTCACGGCACTTTCCTTCTCGATTGGTTTAACGATTGCTGCTAATGAGGAAACAGATGACGAATCATGTTGTAAAAGGCTTGGGTCTATTGAACGCCAAAGAAATCTCCGATTCTCGGAAGTGAAGACTAGACTAAAGGCACCCGATATCGGGTGCCTTTAGATGTCGCTCTACGGATGATCCAAAAATGCGCTGTTAAATTATATAGACGGTACCAAATAATCCGTTATATTTTAATCCTAAACCTGTTGATAACTTCTATTGGTCTATTACTTATTTCGTTAATAAAGCCTTTAACAGCAGCGCTTAAAGAGTTCCCGGAATGTTATCTGTCACCTATCTATGCTTAACTAAAATACATACTCGATTCTCACAACACTCAGAATCTAATTGTAAAATGTACATTTAGTGTCATCTAAATTCCTCGTTTCCACCTCTTAAATGTAAAAAGTACACTTAGATTGATTGATTTCGTCTGCGAACGAAATATTCTCCTGATCTAGTTGTAGGATTTACACTTAGTCATATGAGAAAGAAAAAACTCCCCAAACTAGTTGTAGATTTTACACTTAGGTGTACAAGATTTCCAGGTTTACACTAAATTTCTGAGTCGCTTAATTCAAAAAACACTTTTAATCTCTATGACTGATCTTGCATTCATTTATAGATATCCTTCAATGCCGTCTATATAAGACAGAGAAATATATTTTACCCGGGTAATATTGTTTTTATTTCTTTTTCAAGTCATCAAGACTACCTGACAGGTATCGGACATCGGACTGCAGCAATCGAAGATTCACGCCTCCTGCCTTTAACTGAGCTTCCGATGCCAAATTAACTGAAGGAGAAAACAATCATGAACATTCTAAGAGTCAACGGTGTTGAGTTGGCCTATGATAGTTTCATAAGTGACGGCGAAAAGTAATTGCAGGGAAACTCGGATACTGCCGTACGATTTCAACGATGCAGTAAAAATTCGTGTTCATAAATCGCATTAACACTTTGCAGTACGTTCCGCGCTTGATCTTGAAATTTTATTTCTGCAACCCGGCCGTTCACCAAGAACACACCAGTCTTATCGCGATGTCCCCCGAGGGCTCCTTCATACAACTTGCTGGCTCCGTGGGTAGGCGGAGAAAAAAACAACTTCATTAACATTGTAACCAATAAAGGCAGACCGGATGGTTTTCCTTTTCTCAGCGTATTGTTGCCGCCTGGGTCAACACTGCGGACCCTGATGTCTTCCTTGGCAAGCTGCGGCGCTATGGCCTGAGTCCATAGTGAAAGAGCCAGCTTGGAGGCAGCGTAAGGACCAAGCAGCTTACGGAAGGTTTTGGGACGCTCTAGTATTTCGATAGTAAACTCTTTAGTCCATTTTTGTGCTGAAGATGAGGTGTTGATCACCGTTTTTAATTGACCACGTTTAAGTAGTTCCATCAATTCCATCAGAATGATATACGGAACGACCGTTAACAACTCATAATGCTGTTCACGCCCTTGTTTTGAATAACTCAGCTCGGGAAAGGATCCGCCAGCGTTGTTAAACAGGATGTCGATTCGCTGTTCCTTGCCTTTGATTTCTTCCAATGCCCGAATCAAGCTGGAATAATCAGCAAGATCAGTCGTTTTATATATTCGAAGCTTTCCAAGTTTGAGTGCAGTTTGGATTATCTCATCATCCGCCGGAAAGTCAGAACGGTTCAAAGCAATCACCTGCCAGTCCTCCGACAGCAACTTCCGGGTTAATTCCAACCCGATTCCTGCACTAGCCCCCGTAATCAATGCGATCGTTTGATCTTGTCTCTTGTTCATTGCACATCTCCTCCAGATACCGGGATTCCCCTTGATAATGCACATTCTATAACTTGGAGTCGGCTCCAAGTCAAGGCGGAGGAGCATAGATTTTTGCCCTGGGGTTAAGAGACTTGACTTAGAGCCGGCACCCAGACGTATAATGCATTAAAATCATCTCTGAAAGGTGCGGACAGGATGAAGGAAGAGCTGACTTTTACAATAAAGCAAATCGCTATGCAGATCGGAATTTCCGAAGATACGATCCGGTATTATGAGAAGATCGCGCTACTGCGCCGGGCTGACCGGAAGGATAACGGGCACCGCGTCTATCGGCAGGAGGACATCGATACGATCCGGCTGTTATCTTGTCTGAAGAAAACGGGGATGCCGCTGGGAGAAATGCGACCTTTCTTGGCAGTCTCCGCCGATGCGGATCCCGCGGAATATCCCGAACTGGTGGGACACTTAAGAAACCATCGGGAAAATATCATCGCCCAAATCGCCTCTCTGCAGCAAGTCGTCGATTTTATCGATATGAAGTTGGAGGTGGGGAGAATCCGTAAAGACTGCTCCGATGATATTTCAGATGCCATGACGGGAGAACCGCACCCAAAGCCCGTCTCACCCGTTGAGATGGCTTTTTTTCCTGGATCGTCCGGGGTGCGCAATTCACCGTCCTCCGGAAGGTGAGCCCTCAATTGTAATATTTCATAATGAGCAGATAGAATGTTTTAAAACTTCTTTTTCAATAGTCGGAAGAGACTGCGAGCTTTACGCAGTCTCTTTTTTTTGCATCTCTTAATCTACTCTTAAACTGAAGCTGATACTATTCGCATTGCCCCTATTATGTCTGACGGGCACAGTATGATTGCGGAGGACGAAAGCATCAGATCTATTAAAATAATGGAATTATATTAAGGAGAGATAGAAGTGCATAATATTTTGGGTATGGTAAAACAGAAAAAGATATTCACGGTCGTCCTCGCTTTGGCAGTATTCATCAACGTTTATTCGGGGGTCGCTAAAGCTCAGGGTACGGCCGCATTGAAGATTTCGGCAAATTCCATGGATTCGACTTATGGGGAGGATGTAACCTTTAACGTCACTGCACTAGATCCGGTAATCGGTGGAATGACCCCTAGCGGGACAGTCACCTTCAGGGATGGTAATCAGGACCTTATGACCGTTGGATTAACTACCGCTGAACCAGTGATTACGAGAACGAACTGCGGTTCATCATGTCCCGTTATTCAATGGGGGGCATACACCTACCGGGCTTACAGTTTTGGGGATAATCGCCTTGCGATGAACATTGTGACTTACGACGCTTCCGGCAATATGGTTACCCAACTGGAAAAGGCAGGAGCACGTTATTTATCGAACATTACGATGGATGCCGCTGCTCGGACTTTCACCTTCTGGGGTCAAGATAACATGACGATTACGGTGGGATGGGGAGAGCTCCTAAGCGCCTCGTCCAGCGCCAGCTTTAAGACATCCGCTCTGGCGATCGGCATGCACGCCATTACCGCTGCCTTTCCAGGGGACGACGCTCATGCCGCAAGCGAAGCGACCACTACGATTACCGTGCACCCTAGGTATACCGTGGCGTATAACGGCAACGGCAGCACTGGAGGAGAGGTGCCCGCTAACAGCGGTTCACATAATGGCATTAAGGTGTTGGTTTCCGGCAACAACGGAAATCTGGTGAAGACAGGCTACACTTTCGCGGGCTGGAACACGCAGGCGGATGGACGTGGAGTGAATTATAAAGCAGACGCTGAAGGCGTGATCACGTCCGATGTGACGCTGTACGCGAAATGGAATAAGACTTTAGACATTGGAACGGGTACTGCAAGCGATCCTTATCGGATTGCAACCGGCGAGGAACTGGATACGGTCAGGAATTATTTGGGTTCTGACCTGTATTTCAAGCTGACGGCGGATATTGATCTGAACAGCTATGGCCAAGGATGGTTGCCGATCGGGGGCGGGGGTTCTAGCGGTCGATTTCAGGGGCATATGGACGGCAATGGACACAAGATCACAGGCTTGACGATTAATCGACCTAATGATAATTATTCAGGGTTGTTTGGGCATATAGACTATGATGCAAGTGTTTCCAATATGATTCTGGAAAATGTGAATGTTACAGGCAAACAATATGTTGGCGGCTTGGTAGGCCGTATCGATGGCGGCGAGATAAGCAACAGCTATGTATCGGGAAGCGTAACAGGAACAAGCACCATGGTAGGCGGTTTGATTGGCTACAATTACTATGGAACGGTTAGTAACAGCTTCGCAAAAGCAAACGTAACAGGAAGCAGCAACAATGTAGGCGGTTTGGTTGGATCCAATTTCGGAGAGATCAGCTACGGCTATGCAGCAGGAAACGTAACGGGAACCGGCACCAATGTAGGTGGTTTGATCGGCACCAACGGCGGAACGATCAGCTACGGCTATGCAGCAGGAAGCGTAACGGGAACCGGCACCAATGTAGGCGGTTTGATCGGCACCAACGGCGGAACGATCAGCTACAGCTTCTACGACTCGGGTACAACCGGTCAATCGGATACAGACAAAGGCGTTGGCCGATCGACCGCGGAGATGAAGACGCAAAGCACTTATGCGGATTCAAACTGGGATTTCACAACCATTTGGGGGATAAGTCCATCGCGCAATAACGGATATCCCTATTTGCAGGCCATACAAAAGTTTGTGACCTATGACGGGAACGGGAACACGGGCGGGAATGTGCCGACTGACGGCAAGTCGTATTCCCAAGGCGAAACAGTCAACGTCTATGGCAACACGGACGCTTTAGTCAAGACGCGCTATACGTTTGCAGGTTGGAATACGCAAGCGGATGGAACCGGGACAGATTATGCTTCAGGCCTTTCATTCCGCATGGGCTCGTCCGATGTGATCCTGTATGCGAAGTGGGAATCGAACCCGAAATACACGGTGACGTATAACGGCAACGGCAGTACAGGAGGGAGCGTTCCGACCGATAGCAACTCCTATGATCAAGGCGATACGGTGCCGGTTTACGGAAACAACGGAAATCTGGTGAAGACGGGCTACACGTTCGCAGGGTGGAATACGGCGGCGGATGGAAGCGGCATGAGCTACGGCAATGGGATAGACTTCCCTATAGGTACGCAGAATGTCACCTTGTATGCGCGATGGCTGTCAACGAATACCTTGTTGTCCGGCTTGTCAGTGGATCAGGGGGCGATCGATTTTTCACCATCGCAGACCCATTATACGGTAGATGTGGAAAACACGGTTTCGAGCCTCAACCTTTTCATTAGTAAAGGGGATCCCAATCAATCTCTAACGGTTACGGGAGCGACTTACGGTTCGGTAGCCGATGATGTGTATTCCTACAACGCTTCAAACTTGGTTGTCGGGCCAAACCCTATTCAGATCGCAGTGACGGCTCAAGACGGCGCAAACACGGCATACGTGGTCACGGTCACCCGAAAATATCTCATGGGAGAGCCGGTGCAATTAGATCCTTCGGTCCGTACGCTTAAGTATTCGGGCGGACTCACGATCAAGTTGCCTGACGAACTGTTGATTCCCGAAGGTGCGACATTGACGGTACGAGATTCGAGCGCCGCGCCGTCCGGGGGGATTAAACTCTCCAGAGCCGGACAAGTTATAGATTTCCAATTTGAAGGGATAACCGTCGATCGCCCTGTAGAGATTACGCTCGGGTATGACGGGAATTCGGATCCGAGCAAACTCGCTATTTACTATTACAACGTAACTACAGGCGAGTGGGAATATCATCCTTCTCAAGTAGCGGACAGCGGCATGAAGACGACAGTCAGCCATTTCTCCACCTACGGAGTGCTTGCGGATACGACCGCACCGGACCAAGTAACCGTTACCTTGGGCGCAAAAACGGCAAACTCAATCACGCTTCATCTTGCCGCAAATGACGATTCGGGCGTGGCTAAATATTTGATCTATCGCGACGGGACGCTCATTGCGGAAACGGCGGAAAGTACGTATGTCGATGCCGGGCTTTCTGCTTCGAAGACGTATACCTATGCCGCTAAGGCTGTCGATAGGCTGGGTAATATTTCGAATGCCAGTGAAAACGTGACGGTCGCAACGAACGGCGGTGGCGGTGGAGTTGGTGCACCGGCAATGCCTCCAAGCGATAAAGTCACCTCGTCGGACGGTAAACTGACGCTTCTTGTAGGCAAGTCAGGTGAGGTTAGCTTAGGCGATGGGATAAAGATTATCATTCCTGCAATGGCTACCGGCAAAGAGTTGAAATTAACGATCGACAAATTCACGGACATACAGACGCTGATTACCAATAAGGACGTTCTTCTCAGCTCGGTATTCGAAGTTCTGAAAAACTTCGCGGAGAACTTCGACAAGCCTGTCACGCTCTCTTTCAAGTTTGACCCAGCTCGCTTGAAGAGCAATGAAAAGCCGGTCGTCTTCTACTATGACGAAGCGAAGAAGGAATGGGTGAAGGTCGGCGGTACAGTGAGCGGCAACAACATTACCGTAGAGGTTAATCACTTCACCAAATACGCTGTATTCGCAGTAGCCGATGCTACCCTGCCGGCAACGGATGGATCCGCAACAACGAAAGGGAGCTTCAGCGATATCGCCGCACACTGGGCGGAAGCCAGTATCAAGCAAGCGGTAAGCGTCGGCATCGTTAGCGGCTATCCGGATGGCACGTTTAAGCCAGGTCGTACCGTGACGCGCGCGGAATTCGCGGTTATGCTGATGAATGCGCTCAAACCGCAAGGAGATGGAGCCGCCCTGACATTCACCGACAAGGCGATGATCGGCTCCTGGGCGCAGAAATCTATCGCACAGGCAGTGTACGCGGGTATTATTAGTGGTTATGAGGACGGCTCCTTCCGCCCGAATGCCGAAATCACTCGTGCGGAAATGGCTGCGATGATCGCAAAGGCATTGGGTCAGACTAGCGAAACGGCTACGGCAGCTGGCTTTGCAGACGATAAAGCCATTCCGAGCTGGGCGAAAGGCGCAGCGGCGACCATGAGAAAGCTGGGCATTATCGAAGGCAAAGGCGCGAACCAATTCGCTCCTGGAGATAAAACGACAAGAGCAGAGGCGGTAACGGTGCTCTTAAAAATGCTGGAACAAAAAAGCAAGTAAAGAATCTAGACAAAGGCTGCTTTGAAGTCAAATTCAAAGCAGCCTTTGTTTTGTAGAACCGATAACCCGGATTCCCCGCTGCCGAGAGGGATAACCCGGACTGCGGCTGCCGCGCTTCATCCCAAAGTTGGTACGGCTTCTCATCCATGCAAATGACGGGACAATCTTTATCGTAGGGCTGCTGGTACACATCCAGCACGGAGAACAGGCGGGGTGAGGCGTTTCTTACGTCCGACGGCCGCTTCGCCTTGTTCGGTATAGGCTTTTCGAATGGCAAAAACGGTGTTCACATGAACCCCTGCACGTCATAAGATAAATAATCAGAAAAAGGTTTTTTGGTGGTAATACCCTTCAGTGATAATACATACGGAATGGCTCAAAAGCCTGAGCTCGTATCATAGAGACCTCCGTTCCCTTGTGCGTCATGGGAACGGAGGTCTCTTCCATTATATGGCCGGTGAGGGGGGGGCATCCGCGTGAGAATCTGGCTTGGATTCTTCGATAGAGCCGGTTACGTACAGTTCCATAATTTTATGAATGACTGAAGGGAGCGTGTGATAGTAGCTAATGACCGTTCCCTCGCTGCCCCGATCCGGAAGGATGCGGCAATAGTGCTCCATATATTCGTCGCAATAGCCAAGCGCTCGTGTGCAGACGCTAATGACGTCGTGTTTCTGCGCTTCGCTAAGCGTTCCGGGCGGGAGGGAGCCACACACGGCTTGAAGCTGCGTCATTACTTCGACCATGTTCAGATGAATCAGCGTGCACTCGATTCGATTCGCGATCAGCTCAAGATCGTTCGAGCCATTCGCGGTTGCCGTATCGATCCTACACGTCTGAAAGAGCTCCAATACCCTCTTGTATTCTTCCCTGATCGTCGTGATCCGCTGGGGCTCATAGGCACCGAAATAGCCCAAGCGCCCGTTCCACCAACAATCCGCAAAGCAGAATCCGATATTGCTTAGCCGGTTCCGGACCTGGTCGTCCGTCTCGTCCAACAATGCCATGGCCGAAGCGTAGCGCGGCGTGTCGGCAATGCCCAGACTCTGGGCGTAGCTTTCGTAAAATTCCTCCGGCTCGATATAACCGCGAATCATCGTCAACGAACCATACTTAGCCGCCGTTTTGTTTTCGGCCGTTCTCCAATGGTTGAGGTTGATGCCGTAAATCTGCTTGTTATCCTGGCTTGTCGTCAGGAACTTAAGAAGCTGCCCAATGCCTTCGACAGCGTTCTGCTGCAAATACATATTGCCGTCAAACTCTACCCAACTGTAAATCATACAGTTACGCATAAGCTCGCGATCCACTTCCATGGCTTTCAAGGAATTCTCCACGGCTCTGGCCCCGTGTGCAGGGAGCAGCGAACAGCGGACGTCGGCGGGCATGTGCGTCTCCAGTATTCGTCGGATGATCTTCAACGTGGAATGGTCGGTGGCGTAGAGGCCCAACGCAAGCTCCGGCACCGTCCGTTCTTCTCTGGATGCCAGCAGTTCGTTCGCGAGACGAATATGATTGGAAAGCTCCTTCAAGGTACCCGGAAGCTGCCAGATACCTGCGTTGATAAATGCTTTCGTATCTTCGTCCGTCTCCCGGCAGGCTTCGGCTAGAATTCGGCGAATCGCGCCGTCTTCGAGCACTTCCGGGCCGAACAATTCCGCAATCAACCCCTCAAGCTCTCGGGCGGGCAAAACCGGATAGGCCCAGGTTCCGCATTCTTGGGTGATCAACTCCAGTTCGTCGATCAATGGGTAAAGCGCCAGAATCCGATCGCAGATTTCCAATCCTGCCCGATCCAGATGGTCGCGCAATTCAACGGAAAACCGAACCTTCAATCCGACAGCTTTGGCTTCCTGCATCACCGCGCCTAGCCATTGAATCGCCGCTTGGCTTTTGGAGGGGGCGTCTTCGTCATGCCTTTCAATCTCCGGAATGCAAAATAAGTTTTCATTCGCGATATAAGGGGAGAGCTGCCGAGGAATCGGATATCGCTGCCCGTAGAAGAAATTCCCAGCCAGCTCCCCAGAGGGAAGGTCGTACCACTGACCGGGATAGCTATGAAACGTGATGCAATTCATTCGGAGCCGGGCAAGATTGCAAATATACTCTCGGGCATCCGGAAGCGAGTAGGAGGAAATATCCATTGGGAAGTTGATATGCTGCCGGATGCCTCGCCATTTTACAGCGGGTACTACGAATTCTTTTAAGTCCCATATTTTGTCATATTCGAAGCTCTTTGTCACAACAGGGCCTGAAATATCGAAGACGATCCCCATTTCCTCCAGAAAGGTATAGACGGCGTGCAGGACGCCCGTCGCATCTCGCCCCGTCAGTCTGAGAACGGGCTTTCCTGTGCCGGAGTCGAACCCGGGTTCTATCCCGAAGGAAAAATTCGGAAGAGAATGCCCAATGACAAGCTCGATATAACCGTCATATCGTTCCTCGGTCGGTTCCTCTCGTTCCTCTGCCTCTAGGGAAGCCGAAGCGTTCAAATATCGCTTTAATTCTCGCACCGCGTAAAGCAATACCGGATCGTTCCGCGTAGCGATAATGCCGATCCGTTTGCGTTTTTCTTCCATACGATTGCCCCCTTGTCGAAGCGGCTAACCTTTCACGGCTCCGGCCGTCATTCCGCCGATGATGTATTTTTGCGTAAAGAGATAGAACCCCATGACCGGAAGCAGTGTGATCGTTACTCCCGCCATCAATAAATTCCAAGTCGTGCTAAAGGTTCCGCGAAAGCTCATGATGCCGACCGTAACCGTTTTGTTCGCGGTCGTGCTGATTAGCAGATTGGGCAGGAAAAAGTCGTTCCAGATTTGAATGCATTGCAAAATGATCAAAGTCACGGTCACGGGTTTGATTAGCGGAACGATGATCTTTCGGTACAAGGTCCAGTCGGAGCAACCGTCCATCCTGGCCGACTCGTCCAGCTCCATGGGCACGGTTTTCATATAGCCTGCAACAAGAAAGATTCCGAAAGGGATCGCTAGGTTGACGTAGACCAAAATGAGTCCAAACAGATTGTTGTACAAGCCCAATGCCCGAATCACAATCATTAAAGGGACCATGCTTAATTGAAATGGGATAAAGATGCCGGAAAAAAACAATAAGTACGTCAGCCGGCTTCCTCTGAAGCGCAGCCTTGCAATTGCAAAGGAGGCGCTTGTCACAAGCAGGACGATTCCCGCCAGGCTTGCCACCGTCACGATTATACTGTTCGAGAACATTCGGGCAAGCCTGGCTTCCTCCCATACCCGAACGTAATTTTCGAAATGAAAGGAGTTGAAAAGGCCGACGGAGTCCATGTATAGCTCGTTTTCCGATTTCAGCGATGTGCCGATCATCAGCAGCAGCGGATAAGCGACGAACGCGCTGACGCCAAGCATTAGCCAAAAAATCAAATTCTTATAAAGCGTCTTCTCTGCCAGCATCTAAGTCCCACCAACCTTAATTCGTATCCTTTTGTTCGGTCATTTTTAACTGGGCGTAGGCCAAAAAGAACAGCACGACGAACAGCAGCACCGCCAGGCTGGAGGCGTACCCCATCCGGTTGGCCGTAAAAGCTTCGCTGAAGATTCTCGTCATCAGCACTTCCGTCTCGTAACCTGGTCCCCCGCCGGTCAGGATGTATACCATATCAAAGGTTCTTAGTGTTCCGTTGACCGTGAGAATGGTGACCATGCCCAGTACGGGAATCATCAATGGAAACGTAATTCGAGTAAACGCTCTCCACGGTCCCGCGCCGTCGATTTTTCCCGCTTCGTAAACGTCCGAGGGGATCGTCTGCAATCCTGCCAACAGAATGACCATGTTAAATCCGACGCTTTTCCAGATGTCCACGAGAATGATGGAGATCAAGGCCGTGGAGGAGTCTCCAAGCCAATTACGAGTCCACTCGCCCAATCCCGCGGCCTGAAGGAATTTGTTCAAGTCCCCGACCTGCGGATCCAAAATATACCCCCAAACGAAGCTGACCGCTACAGAACTGATCACCACGGGCAGGAAGATGATGGCTCGGAATAGATTCGTTCCCCGGATTTTTTGATTCAGCAGCAGGGCGAACAGGAAGGCCAGTCCGTTGCCGAGTAAGAGTTGGAACACGAGCCAGACCAACGTGTTGAGGATGGCTTGACCCATTTGCTTGTCCCGAGTCAACAAGTATATATAATTGTCCAACCCTACGAATCGCAGTTGCGACAGCTTCAGGATTCCGTCGTAGTTCGTCAAGCTGTAAACGAACGTATAGAAGGAGGGCAATAATGTCAGGATGACATAAACGATTAGCGCGGGCAGGATAAACCAGTAGGCACTGCCTTTTTTCGAAGCCACATGTATTCCTCCAACGGTCGATAACGGCAGCATGGACGAAGGCCACGATCTCCTTCGCCCATGCGCTTCTGACGTGTTTATTTGGCTTGTAAAGCCCTCTCGTTGCTTTCGTCCATGTCCTTGACGATGTCGGTTGCCGTTTTTTGATTCAAATAAGCTTCCTGAATCGATTTCAGCATCGTATCCGCCACCCCGGAGAGCCATACATCGTTATCCGAGGGATACATCGTCATTCCGACAAAGCTATCGCTCATTGCGTTCGCAAGCGGGTCGATGGAGGAGACGTCGATGCCCTCCAGCACGGGGAACCACTTGATACCGTTTACAAAGCTTTGATAGTTCTCCTGCGTGAACAGCCAGTCTAGATATTGCTTGGCCGCTTCTTTGGTTTTTCCGCTTTTGACGGAGAGCGACATCGAATAGCCGCCCCAGCCGACTTTCTCGTTTTCCGCTGCATCGTCCGAGGCAGGAAAGTCCATGAAGCCCAGTTCGAATTCGGGATTGATCGCGCGAATGTCGGAGAGCAGCCAGTCCGTCCCTACGAACATCGCGCTTTTGCCCTGGGCAAACTCCGCTTTGGCTTGATCGAAATTAATACCCAGCGCATCTTTGCTGAAGAAGCCCTTGTCTCGGAACAGAAGAAATTTCTCGAAGGCTTCCGAGATCGCCGTATCTCCGAATTTCATTTCTCCTTTGGCGATTTTGTAATAGATGTCCGGATCCTTGGCCTGTACCGGGGCTTTGGTCAGCGGATAAATGAAAAACTGGGTGAACCAGGAGTCTTTCACGGTCATCCCGAAAGGCACGATCCCGTTTTCCTTGATTTTCTCGCTAACCTCGATCAGCTCAGACCAGGTACGGGGTACATCCAAATTCAGTCGGGAAAAAATTTCCTTATTGAAGAGAATCCCCGTTCCTCCTATTGCCAGTGGGATCGCGTAGAGCTTACCGTCGACCTTGTATTGGTCGAGATTCAGACGTTCGAGCTTTTTCAAGGCAGCCAGATCGTCCAAAGGGGCGATATATCCGGCCTGAACGAAGGATTCCAGATCAGCCGGATAAACCGACATGATGTCGGGCCCTTCTCCCGATACCACCCGGGCCTTATACACTTGACTGTACTGCTTGGAGTCCATCGGCTCGTTGACTACCGTAATATTGGGGTGAGCTTCGTTAAACTTAGCATTCAAATCGTCCCATACCTTCTGTGGAGCCCCCGAGCCTTGCCAAGTCATCAGAGTCAGGTTGTAATTTTGTTCCGGATCCGGCGTTGTTTGCTTGCCGTCGTCCGAAGACGCTCCCGGGCTTTCGCTCTTTCCAGCGCAACCCACCATTAGCGTAAATGCCACAATACATGAAAGGATAAACGCCCATCGCTTTTTCATCGCTGTAACTTCCCCCTAAATTTGTCCATACAAAGCGTGCACGCTTATGTATTCTAGTCTTAATCATACGCGCTCAAGGCGTTGAAATCATTGGCAATGCCTTTGTAAAAAGTGCGGTTTGGTTAGATGTTGGGGCGACTTGACAGCCGGCCTTCCCGGGTAAATAATAACTCTATCATATTAATTCGGGGCTGGTGAATCCGCTTGCAAATCTTGATCGTAGAGGACGAAAAGCTCACGCGTGAGGGAATACAAAATATTCTGGAGGTAAAGTTGCCGCTTGAGAAGCATCAGATTTTAAGCGCCGTAAATGGAGCCGAAGGCATTGAGAAAGCGCTTGCAAGTAAGCCGGACATCATTATTACCGACATTAAAATGCCCGAGATGAACGGTATCGAGATGATCCGATTTTTGCATCGGAGCCTGCCGTCCTCCCATTTTATCATCGTCAGCTGCTACAGCGAGTTTCATTACGCCCAGACCGCTCTCAAGTATAAACGGGTCCACGATTATTTGCTGAAACCGATCAGCTGGAAGAGCCTCGTGGAGGTGATTCGCAACATCCAAGCGGAACTAAGCGACGCGGAAGCCTCTCGAGTTTTCCCCGATTCTATCGGTGTTTCGATATCCGACGAGAATAAGGAAGGAAATGCGATCGAGAAGGCCAAGCGAATGATTCACGACAATTACGGCCAAGACATTAACTTGCAGATCGTCGCGGAGCGTTTGTACCTGAACTCCAGTTATTTGAGCACAATCTTCAAGAGCGCCACGGGGCAAGGCTTTTCGGATTACTTGATCGAGGTTCGCATTAAACAATCCCAGCGGCTGCTGAAGGAAACGGAGCTGTATGTATATTCCATCGCTCAGATGGTTGGCTACAAAAGCGAAAAGCACTTTATTAATATTTTCAAGAAAAGGGTAGGCTGCTCGCCGAATAAATTCCGCAACGCCTAGCTCCCGTTCAAAGGAAAGGTCACCTCTACGGTCGTGCCTTTGCCTTGCGTGCTGCGAATTTGGATGCCGTAAGGCTCGCCGAAAGCCATTTTGATTCTTTTGTTGGTTTTGTACAACCCGATGCCGGAGCTGCGATCTTCGGACCGACTTTCATGGAGTCTTTTCCGAACGGTCTCCAGCTCTTGGGTGTTCATTCCGATCCCGTTATCCTCGATGACGAACGAAATCCGATCTTTATGCAAGATGGAATGGATGCTCACGACACCTTTTCTTCCTCCGCGAAAGCCGTGCACGATGCAGTTTTCGATCAGCGGCTGAATAGACAGCTTTAAGATCTTATGCGCGAGCGTTGCTTCCGCAAGCTCGAATACAAATTCGACATCGTTCAGCCGATGGCTCTGCAGCTTGACGTAGTTGCGGATATAATCGATTTCAGCCTTAGCAGGAACGATCCATTGATCGTTATGAACCGTGTATCTGAGCATTTCTCCCAGCATGCTCATCATCTCGCTGGCCTGATAGTCTCCGTTCATCACGGCGGTCATACCGATCATGTCCAATGTGTTATATAAAAAATGGGGATTGAGCTGATCCTGCAAAGCGGAAAGCTCCGCCTCCATCTTCAAAATCCGGAGCTCGTAATTTTCTCTGATCGTTCGATCGAGGTTCCGGATCATGGCGTTGAAGCTTTCGCCTAGAGCGCCAACCTCGTCCTCCGTATGCACCTTCACCTGAACCTTCAAATTTCCTGCGTCGGCCTGTCTCATGGACCGACTTAAGACGACAAGGGGCTTCGTCAGATATCTGGAGAAGAAAATCACGCCGAGCAAAAACAGCAGGAAAAATAAGCCGAACAGGAGAATGGCTTTGTTTTTCACTTTTTCCGATTCCGCTAGGAGCTCGTGGTAAGGAATGATATGAATGAGGCGCCAATTCGTGAATGACGAATGGCTGTAACTGACGAAATAGTCCGTTTTATCCACCAATACGTTTAGATATCCGTTTTCGGCATCGCCTGTCTTCTCCATAATTCCGCCATAAAAAAAAGTCTCTCTTTCCGTCAGAAGGTCCTGGGAAGGGTATACAAGGTTGCCTTGGCTATCGCCAATAATCATCTCGCTGCGGAGGGTATACTTCACGTCTTGCAGCGTATCCTGGAGCAGCTTCGTTTCCAGGTTGATGCAGATCAGGCCAAGCGATATCCCGTTATAATCCTTCAGATTGCGGATGAAAGATACGACGTGGGGCAAGTCGTGTCTATACGTCAGAATGTCCGGCTGGTGAGAGGGCAGTAGAATGAAATCCTGGCCGCTTTTATCCAGCGTCTCGCGCCAGTCCTGGACATACTCGACATAGTTTTCTTTGAGCGCCCCGTACTTTTGTTGATTAAACATGATGTTATTAGGGGTAACGACAAAAACGCCTTGAATATTCGGCTTGGTCCTGAAAGCCTCCGTGATAAACGCGTCGATCTTGCGCCGTTCGAACAGATCCGGAGCGTTATCGCTGTCTCGCGGGAACTTGAGAAGCACTTCGGTAATCTGATCGTTGTTCATAAACAGTTTAGTAATGCCATCGGCATCCATCATATATTGATCGATCGTTTTATTCAGCTGAGTGTTTAATTGCATCGTGTCCTTCACGGATTTTTCTTCAATAATTCGAATATAGCTGCCGTAAAAAAACGATCCGATTCCTGCACAAGGCAGAAGGATAAGCAGGATGTAGGTGATTATGATTTTCCTTTTGATGCTTAGTCGGGATAACTGCCTCTTCAGTTTATAGAAAAATAACGGGCTTGTCTGTCGTTGAGGTCTCATCGCTTGGCCCCTGTCTATGAGGAGAGTAGATATTCCGGCTACAGAAAAAAGGTTAGCTGCGGAATCGAACCAACCTTTTTTCTTGATTATAGCTTTCTTTGTCTACCGCGTGAATTGAACGTCGTCGAATTGACTGCTCGCGCCTCCCGTTATCAGACTGATATACCCCGACACGTAAGCGGAGTCCGTAATATCGAGAGCGGCAGTCTCGCTGTGATTGACGTACACTTTCAGATTGTCGTCCCGCAGAACGACTTCAAGCCGGAACGGATGGGAAGGATCGAGGCCCGTATCGTACGTCTGCAAATCTCCCGCTCCCGCCTTGTAGACGGCCAACTGTCCGTTTTTCCTCATGTAAACCAAATAACCGGAATCCAAATAATTATCGGCGGCGTTCGTCTTTCGTACGATTAACCCCACCCAATTCGTTGCGTTTCCGTTCTCGTTAACGATTCGCAGGGTTGCCTCAAGCTCTCCGTTCGAATACGTTTTTCCGGTAAGGGTCGACATTCCGTTTCCCGTATTTTCAGAGTAAACGCCAGAAACGATGCTCCACGGGGAGTAGCTTTGCGTCCACATTGTATCGTAGCCCGTTTCGAAATTGTCGAAAAAGTCGACTCCCGGCACCGAAATCTTGACATTGTCGAAATGCGCAAGTACGCCGCCCGATCGAAGACCAAGATAACCAGTGGTAAACAGATCGTCGGTGACCTCCAGTGCGGGGGTAAGGCCATGATTGACATAGACTCGGATCGTCGATCCGCTTGCCGCGACTTTAAGATGATTATATTCGGCCATCCATACGGGAAGCGAGACCGTGGCCAGATCCGATCCTGCCCGGTGAATAAACAATTGCCCGTTATGTCGTATTCCGATCAGATATCCGGTCGCTGAGTCTCCAGGGTTATGGCTTCTAATCTGGAAACCGGCCCAGTTGGAGGCATCACCGTTGGCATCCGGAATTTGGACGTCAGCACTAAATTCGAAATCTCTGTAGGCGTTGCCCTTCAGGCTCGAGACGGCGTTGTAAGTCGTCATGTCGCTTTGAACATACTGTTCGCCGTTCACGCTCCACGTGCCGACAGCATGGTGCCAACCGTTGTCGTTGCCTCGGGAAAAGTCATCCTCGAAAGTCGTCATGGTCAGATCTGAATCCGCGGAAACGATGTCGTCGAGAATCATTTTATGCGCATGGACGATATCCGAGCCGTCATGGGTGTAGTCGGTTCCGTTCGTCATGAGGCTATCGACGATTTTTTTGGCGAGTTGGGGCTTGGACGCGCTGAGAATCTTTAGCAGCTCGTAATCTTCTATGCCGTCGAGCTGCGCCTCATGGCGGATGCTGTCGTATACGCTCAGGTTGGCGACATCCGGATACACGATATGGGTGTCTCCCGGAGCCCAGTCCCATGAGCCGTCGGCGTTTTGCCAATTATCCAGAACGTTCGGCTTGGTATTCCAGTAGTTCCAGCCGTAATGCAGGAATCCCGTCGCCCCCGCTTTCCAATTGAACCAATGGATCAATCGCGTTTTGAGCAGGGCGTAATCCAAGAAACGATTCGGATATTGTCCTTGCGGTCCCACGCAAGTGTATGTCCAGATTTCCTTGCCCTCGGCGCGTCTGGCCGTATAGTATGCCATATTCTGATCCAGTACGTCCAACTGCGGAACGAAGGTCGTTAGGCGGTTTTCCAATCCGGCCTTGAATTCGTAGAAGGGTTCTCCCTTTCTTGCTCCGGGAACGTATTGATCGACCTTATCGTAAAACCAGTTGTCCGCGGCGATATGCTGAACCGTTGCCGGCTCGTCATGTCCGACAAGGTAATACATCTCGGTCCATCCTTTTTGGTCCAAATGGCTCTTAAGAGCCGGTAACAGCACTTCCAGCCACTGATTGGCTTCGGCGGAGCCGGCTGGAACCTCGCTCAAGGTCGGTACTCCGTTGGCCCGGGTAATGGTTTTGATGTAGCTTGGCCCTTCCCAGCCATCCTTTCTATCCAACATGTGCGCGTTCCATATATATTTCACGGTGCCTTCGTCGATGAACAGTTCGATGAAACGATCGAAATTCGTCCAATCGAACGTATGATGGCCTAGCGCATCGATGTCTAAGCCCCCGAGCATCAGAAAGCCCAGAACATCAACGTACAGGACGTTATTCCGATGTTTTTTGAAGTTCTTTGCTATGTTTTCGTAAATGGTCCACCAATCTTCGTCGAAGATTTCCACGCCGAATTGATAGGGAACCGATATTTGCGTCCCGGTGAAATCCCAGCCGACCGAAGTCAGCCAGTTATTGACCAGATAATCCGCCGAGGCCGTCTGGGGCAGCTCCACATCGTAGACGACCAGACTGACGTCGATCGGGACGTTCCCCGAATCCGTATTGACGACAACCGTTCCGGTATAGGTGCCGGGGGCCTGACCGGAATCGACGTATACGCTGTACCAGTAGGCGAGGGTAACATTCGCTTCCACATTGAAAGGCGCGTTGTCTACCAGAATGTCGGGGTATTCGTTCGCGTTCGGAGCAGGCGGCATTTCGATCTCGCCGCCGGAGTTGTGCAGCGTATACACATTTTTGACTCTTCTCACGCTGATGTTGCCGGTGGGAATCGTCGCCCCGTCGGGTCCCGTCAGCGAGTGAACCGTGACACTGACATTGTCCAGAGTGTGAGTTGAGCGAATCCCGATTTGCGCGGCTTCATTCTCGTTTTTGGCGGAAAAGAGCTCTATCGAGGTTCGGGGGTTAGCCGGAACCGGCGATGAGGAATAGACCTTGGTTGCGGAATTCTCTACCCATACCGTCAATGCATTTGAAGCATATGCTGGGGACGGATATTGAATGCTTAAGCATACCAACGATACGATCAATAACTTCTTCATAATTCGTTGTGACCATTTTCTCAAGCTGAGTCCTCCTCGTTTTCTAATGCCGGCGAATATGACCTAAAGAAAATTGAAAGGGTTTACATTTGGCCGCGCAAGGTAACTCTATCAAATGCACGCTTCTGTTGTCATTAGCACAACCGTTGTAAAAAGTGCGTTTTTCTTGGGTGATGAGGGGCTGAGGGTTAACGGGGGAAGAAGTTTGTAACCTTAAGCAAGGATTTTTCGGAACGGAAACCACTGAGCCAAGGTTGAAATTAATAGATGGTGGCCCCAACGGATCAATCTCGATAAAATGAGGGGGATAAGAATATGGCTGGACATGCAGGCGGAAATCTTGATAGAGCAGTGAAGTGACCGTCTCAAACGATACGTAGACCGTACCCTAAGTGATGGCAAGTTTCTCGTCATGTTCTTAATGAACTTGCAGTGTGCCTTGATACGAAATTCCCACAATCTACCGAAGCGGTTCTTGACCCGCGACGGGCAGCTTCCAACCTTTTCTCACAATGAAAGTAATCCCCAAATAGGCAATGATCAGAATCCATAATTGGTAAGCAATCGCGTTGATCTCTACGGCATAGGACCATCCAGCCCATTCCAAAATACCTGCCAGAATGCCAATTCCGCAACCTATGGAAAGAACGGCTAACGCCGCATGGATATAGCGGGAACGGTATAAAGCAACGGCTGTCAGGATCGCCCATATTCCCATGGTTAGGAAGCCAAGCGTTTCTCCGATTGTTACGCCCAGATACATATGAAGCATATTAAAGCTAGTCTCAATCGCCCATTGTTGATCCGCTGACAGACGATCCGTTCCGACATATTGGGCAGCCAAATAATCAACGGCGAACAACCACCTCGAGAAACCAAGAACATGAAAGACAGCGCTGGTAATGCCAATACCGGCCGCAGTTAGGCTCAAGCTTCGATTGGCATGGTTTGTAAGGCGGTATAGCGAGAGGGCAACCGGAATGATAAGCAGGCTCGATAAGACCATTCCTGCCCAATAAAGCTTTAATGTGATTCCGCCTTCGTCATATTGTTGCAGGATGACGGAGGTGGGCTCCCTCAAAATGTCGGGGTAATCGAAACGGCTAATAAGTCCCGACCATGAGATGACAATAAGCAGCGGCATGAGCAAAAGCAGTATCCCCATCATTCGCATTTCGTAACGGCTCATCATTTTGCACTCCTTGCAATATTTACTTTGATATAATCATCATAGGCATGAAAGCATCTGAATCCTATGATGCATAACGCAATAAAGTTATTCTGCGGCGAAGAGAAGGAGTGTAGATATGGGCCATGGCTTATCTGTCGGGATGATTCCCCCAATTCTGAGTTTCTTGGTAAGGCGAGGCTATGATTCGGAATCGTTCTGCCGATTCGCTTCGTTCGATACGAGAATCCTTCAAGAAGCGGAGGCTCGAATCCCGGAAGAGGAATTCGACCGACTGCTGGTTGCTGCTGCGGCTTTTACAAACGATAGTTGCTTTGGTCTGCATTTAGGACAATCCATCGAGTTGTCCAATCTCGGCATTCTTGGTTATGTACTCCTGAATTGCAACACGATTGGGGAAGCGCTGGCTGCTTATCGAACCTATAATATTATTCTGTGCAGCGGTATCGACATGGAGCCGGAGACGAATCATAGAGAGACGGTCATCGCATTTAAAGTTTGCGACTCTGCCAGGCAAGCATCCAGACAAGCGCTTGAAGGTATGATTAGCTCCTTATATACCATTCTTCTTAAATTGAGCTGTCGCAACATTACTCTTGGCAAGCTGCAACTGGCGCATGAAGCCTCGGAAGAAGAGCGTAACGCATACCAGAACATCTTCGGTATACATCCGGAATTTGGCGGCGAAAGTAATCTCCTGAGTCTGGAAAGCGAGGTTATGCAGTACCCCATCCTCTTTTCGAATCAGGAGTTGCTAAGTACGTTTGAGGCATATGCGGTAGAAGCGAGAAAGCAGTTGTTGTATGGCCGTTCCTTTGCGGATCAGGTGTACAAATGGATTGCGGGATGCATGCCCTCCAGGTTCCCGGATGTGACAGAAGCCGCGCAAAACTTCAATGTCAGCGTTCGAATGTTGCAAGTCAAATTGAAGCAAGAGGAAACGACGTACAACAGCTTGTTCAACAAGGCGCGCAAGGAATTTGCCGTTTACTACCTGAAGAGAACGCAGCTCGCAATTGGCGAAATCGCCTATTTGCTTCAATTTTCGGAGCCGAGTGCTTTCCAGAGCGCTTTTAAGAAATGGACCGGAATGCCGCCGGGAGAGTATAGGGAAACTTGCCGTTACAGACAGCGCGGTGAACCGTACCATATGCAGAATTCGGGGGGAGATACATGCTAATCGGAAGTCACGTATCCATGGGAGGCAAGGAGATGTTGCTCAAAGCCAGCAAAGAGGCTGCTTCTTATGGAGCGAATACATTCTTGATATACACCGGTGCTCCACAAAATACGAAAAGAAAACCGATCTCTGATTACAAGATTTCAGAGGGGCATGCGCATATGAAAGAGCAGGGAATCAGCAATATTGTTGTTCACGCTCCTTTCCTAATCAATCTTGCAAATTCCATGAACAATCAAGTATTCAGTCATAGCATTGCCTTTATGCGCGATGAAATGGAACGGACGGAAGCATTGGGTTCGGAACAGATTGTTATGCATCCCGGATCGCACGTTGGAGAAGGAGTAGGCAAGGGACTTAACATGATCATCAAGGGGCTTAATGAAGTTCTTACCCGGAATGAAAAGGTTCAAATCTCGTTAGAGACGATGGCAGGTAAAGGGACGGAATGTGGCGTTCGCTTTGAGGAACTGGCTCGCATTATAGATGGAGTAACGTACAATGAGAGTCTTTCGATCTGCCTGGACACTTGCCACGTTCATGATGCTGGATACGATATTGTCCATGACTTTGACGGCGTGCTTGATCAGTTCGATCGCATCATTGGGCTTAATCGGTTAAAGGTGCTTCACATTAATGATTCCAAGAACGAACGCGGCTCCCGTAAAGATCGACACGAGAATATCGGACATGGATTTATAGGTCTGCATGCCTTGGACTATATTGTTCACCATCCTCAACTTTCTAATCTCCCCAAACTGCTTGAAACCCCATCTATTGGACCTATTAAATACAAAAACCCTCCGTATAAACATGAAATTGCTTTACTTAGAAGAGAATTAACAGAACCCATAGAAAAGTAAGACTTTGTAAGAAATCAAACATAGGCAACCATCCGCATGAATTCTTCCGTATCCAATCGTCTATATCCCTACTAGCTTCATACCTATTATAAGACGGTTGGGAAGGAGTGCATGTCGGATGTCGGAATGGGTTCGTTACAAACATGCACCGATTTCTCTTATACATTCGAACAATTCTCGCTCATTATTGAGCAATTATTGGATCAGCTGTCTATTCCACAGTTTATTTTGTACTGTCACGATTATGGCGGTCCCGTCGGATTTCGGTTGGCCGTCAGGCACCCTCTTCGCGTCCGAAGCTTTATCATTCAAAATTCCGTTGTGAACTTCGAGGGATTGGGAACGCCATTTGATGTATTCAAAGCGCTCTGGGAGCACCCGGATGCCCGAACGCAGCAGGAATTCGCAGCCACCGTAACCTCTTTCGACTTCACCAAGAAGCAGTACTTTACCGGAGCATGCTATCCCGAAAGGGTTAGTCCCGATGGACCCTACATGGATCAAATGTTTCTGAATCGCCCCGGCAATCGGGAAATACAAGTTGCTCTTGGCTACGACTATCGCAAGAATGTGGAGCAGTATCCTATCTGGCAGCAAATAGGCTTATCTTTATAAGATCGACTTGTGTATGCTTAAGTGGATATATATAGCACAACAACTATCAAAAAAATAAAATCGATGTAATCTATATTTTTATTCAGGAGCGGTGCAAATGAATGAATATATACAGCAGATAATTGATTGGATAGAAGAAAATTTAAAAAATGAATTTTCGCTAGAGGGCTTAGCTAGCTATATGGGATATTCCCCTTATTATTGTTCTTTTAAATTTCATCAGGCAACGGGTATAAGCATTAGACGCTACATTCTTCTTAGAAGGTTGTATTTATCTACGGGTGATTTAGCAAATAATCGGAAGATAATCGATATTGCCTTTGATTATAGGTATTCATCGCAAGAAGCCTATAGCAGGGCTTTTAAAACAGTTTTTGGCGTTAGTCCAAGAGAATTTCAACTCAAAAAAATGCCTGTTCAGTCATTTGCTAAGCTCACTCTTAATCAGAGAGAGGATGGTTGCAGAATGAATATATCTAGAGAAACCGAGGTTGAACAATTAAAAAATAGGAATCGAGAATTGTTTGACCAAGATGTACTGAACATATTAAATGGTCAAATCATGTATGAGGAATTTAAGAATAAAAAGCTTATGGGAGATTCTGATTATGTACCGTTCAATGAAGCAATGTGTGCAAAAGCGACTACGGTACCTATTTTTGATTATGCGTTTATTCAAAAGAGAGCATCAGAACATAATGAGTCTGTAGAAAATTACAGCAATATGGTAATAAAGCCCTTAGATAGTTTGTTTAAGAAAAACTATAACTATATTGTTTTATGGTTTGGGGAAGACATGTTTTGTCAGATGAATCTTCTGACTATCCTTGCCTATCTTGAACAGTCTCAGTATAAAGGTAAAGTGTTTGTTAATAGCTTTAGAGAGGATGAATTTAAAGTAAGCCAAACTGAGCTTAGTTTAGGTAGCTATTATTCCGTCTATGAAGAAGTATTAGTCAATCATATGAAGCCAACAAAAGAACTACTTCCAATGATGTACCAGGCAATAGAGTTATTTTTAGAAATGCAGACAGAAAATAATGCCGTTATCAAATACATTTCCAAAAATAAACATCTACCTACATCCGAATTGCTTAAGCGGTTATTCGAGATTTTCCCAACAGTAGGATATGGAGATTTACAATATATTGAACTCATTGATAAAACGAAGTGAGTAAATAACAGTGTAAATATTGTTTACAGCATGGAGAAGCGATTGAATGACATACAACCAAGCCGCCGATTACTTCGGCGGCTAAATCATTTAAGGCGACGGGTCAATGCCCAGAATAGAAGAGCCGAAGCGCTGACAATTGCACCTAACAAGCACACTCCGTTCCAGCCTGAGTAAGCATAAATATGGGTAGATGCGATTGACCCGGTGGCGCTGCCAATGGAATAGAAAATCATGTAACCGGCAGTAAGCCTACTGCGTGCCTCAGGGCGCAAAGTAAGGATCATGCTCATATTGGTGACATGTACGGCTTGTACTGCCAGGTCAAGAAGGACAATACCGACGATTAATGCGAGAAGCGAATGCTGAGTATAACTTATTGGCACCCATGATATAAGCAACAGAATCAATGCCACGCCCGTGGTTCTTTGCCCTAAACCTCGATCGGCAAGACGACCTGCACGCGCCGCGGCTAACGCACCGGCAACTCCGGCGAGACCAAACGCTCCAATCGCAGTATGTGAAAGAGAAAGCGGCGGAGCGCTGAGAGGCAGCACTAGAGGAGTCCATAATATACTGAAGGCGGTAAAAATCATCAGACATAGTACAGCTCGGATTCGCAGGATTCGTTCTTGCGCGTACAACGTGAACAGAGAACGAAGAAGCTGAAGGTAGGATAATGATTCTCTCTTGTGCTCGGAATGCGGCAGTACCCTAAACAATACACATGCCACGATTAGCGTTAATACCGCAGAGACAAGGTAGACAGAACGCCAACCGGCTAAATCCATTAATATGCCGGCAAAAGTTCGCGCCAGTAGAATACCCATTACGATTCCGCTTGTCACAACACCCACGGTACGCCCGCGTTCGGCTGGGGCAGCCAAAGTTGCCGCGAACGCAACGAGCGTCTGCGTCACTACGGCAAGCAATCCAACCGAGGCTATGCCCATGAATAACACCATGCTGGTGGGAGCGGAACCAACCGCAATCAGAGCCAAGACGGATACTAGCATCTGTCCAGCGATCAGCCAACGTCGATTTAATAAGTCGCCAAGGGGCACAAGCAATAGCAGTCCCAGTGCGTAACAAACTTGAGTGATCGTAATGACGATGCCGACGGATGAATGAGTAATACCGAACTCGTTCGAAATAGCGTCCAGCAAGGGTTGCGCGTAATAGATGTTGGCGACCGCCAGTCCGCAGGCGATAGCAAATAGGAGTGCCACATTGCGAGTCATTAATAAAGCCTCCTTAAATTAAATACCGATTGGTATGAAATATTGCCTGATAAATATAACTCCAGAAAAAGATAACTGTCAAGAAACAACTGTAAAGGGTAGACGAATAGAGCAGATAAGCTCAATCTAATTGACAGGGCAATCTTCACAACATACAATTATAATATACCGTTCGATATGGAAAGAGGGGGTCACAATGGCTCGACCGCGCGAATTTGATGAGGAAAAGGCATTGGATGCAGCTATGCAACTATTTTGGGAAAAAGGGTTCGAAGCTACCTCATTAAGCGACTTGACATCAAGAATGGGCATTCAGCGTCCAAGCATATACTCCGCCTTTGGAGACAAAAAGGGATTATTCGAAGCTGCGTTGCGAAAATACACGAGTTCTCATGCCGCCTATATTCGCGCCAATCTTCAAAACAATTCTTCCGTTAAAGAGGCATTCCGTGCCTTTTTTGAAAATATGGTGGCGAAAGAATATGGAAAAAGTCCGAACTGGGGATGTTTTTGCATCAATTCGATGGTGGAACTTGCTCCTCATGACGAGAAATTCGAAATCCTAACAAGAGAACATCAGATGTATCTCTCCGTAATATTCCAAGAAACGATCGAACGAGGTTTGCGCTCAGGCGAGCTGGATACGGGTATTAACGCGAAGGGTTTAGCACAGACGCTTGTCATATCGTTAATAGGACTTACCGTGATCTTGAAATCTCGTCCTGAACGATCATTTGTTGATAATTTCGTAAAAGAAATTCTTACATTGCTTAAGTAGTTTGGGGCTATTTTAGGGTTGGAAGGAAGGTCTTTGCGTGGCAAAAAAGAAAACAGCGAAAAGAATCAATAAGATTCTTCTGACTGCTATAGGCGGAGTTGTGCTTATTTTAGGTGTTTTGGCGGGTTATGTTTACTTCTTCATGCTTGAAAAACCCGCCGAACCGGATAAATGGGCTGCTGCGGAGCGCTATGTCTGGAATAAAATCAAGTTTGACCCGGATGCGCAAGTTATTTCTGCCGATGGTTCGGATTACTATTTACTTGCCAATAAGGGAGCGGCTGCCGAAGATAAATTGATCATTTATTTTTCCGGGGGCGGCGTGGCCTGGGATGCGGCGACTGCCGCGCAGCCGATCAGTCTGAGCAATGTAATGAAGAACGGCGAGATCAAATATTATTTTCCGAACATTCCGTTCTTTAAAGTCAGTACGCTTGGCGGCCTGTTGAAAAATAATAACCCCGACAATCCGTTCAAGGATTGGAATATTGTATATATCCCATATTCTACTGGTGATCTGCATATCGGGAATGCATCCAAGGAATATACGGACGCCAAAGGCAAGCCGTTTACAATGCGTTACAACGGTCAAGCCAATACGCGCGCAGCATTGGAATGGATTGCAAACCATTTCGCCGCGCCGGAAAAGATCCTCGTTGCCGGAGAAAGCGCCGGAGGATTCGGAGCTGCTTTCTGGGCGCCCGAGATTGCGAAACGCTACCCGGATGCCCGCATTTATCAATATTCGGACGGCTCCTACTTAAATGCCGACCGCTGGCCGGATATTATCGACAACGAATGGAAGGCCGACTTTGCGGCAACCTTCGGTTATGAAGTCCACGGCGATTTGATTTCGTCCGTATTCGCTGCGAACCGCAAGCTGCTCCCGGGCAACGCGATACTTTTGCAGTCCAATACGCTTTATGACGAGCTGCTGTTCGACTTCGAAAAGGATCTGAATGGCGACGGTTCGGACGATGAAGAATATGTGCATCGCTGGTCGGCCCGCATGCTGCAATCTACCGGAGAGCTAAGCGAAGATTTGCCAGGCTACTATTATTACATCACGGATTACGGTCTTAACGGGAAGACGGGCAGAACGCCGCATACGCTCTCCCCATCAAATCATTTCTACAAAGCCGAACAGGACGGGGTGAAGCTGATGAAGTGGCTGGACGATGCCGTGAATAAGGATGAGTATTACTCCGTGGGGCGGCAATTTGTAGACGTGGTCGTAAAATAGGATTCCCCTAGAAGTTCCTTCGCTTGATAACTGTTTGGCGAAAGTTCTTTTTCAACAAAAGCGTTGATTTCCGGTTTTTCAATATCATACATAACTTCAATTTCTTTAGAAAACAACAGCTTTTCTTTTTCAAGCAAGTTAGAAAGGGAGGGTTGTTGTTTTGGGCGTATTTCATCCGTATTTAGAATTTGCTGTAGGCCCTCGACATAGGACTCGAATGGACGACTGCCTACGATTTTCAAGCCTTTGTTTTCCTCGTTGATCATAATGATCGTCGGGAAACCTCTAACGCCAAGGCTTCTAGCGAGAGTAAAGTCTTCATTCAATAATTGTTGACCGGTTTGTTGTTCGGCATCTTTTACAATAGCTTCTCCATCAAGTCCAAGCTGATTTACGATGTCTATCATGATCGATTCATCGGCGATATTTCGATTAAACGCGAACAGAGCTTCTCGTGATCGTCTTAAGTAATCATAGGCTAATGCATCGTTGCAGCGTTGTTGAATCACTTTAAATACACGAGAAGGCGGGTAAGAGGATTGAACGGGATCGTTGAGCATCAGTGAACCGTCAATGGGCATACGCGAATATTCTCCAACCTCTCTCCAGTGGCCGAAGACGTCAGCAGGTCCCGATATTCCGTTACGTGGGTCGACAGGCTCGTCGCCCCATTTTTCCAGCAGTCCGCCCATTACCGTATGGAAGTTAAAATAATGTCCATACTGCTCCTTAAATCGCCTAAGAACAGGATCAAGCGCCCAGCAATGAGAGCAAATCGGATCCGTTACATAATAAACTTCAATGGATTTTCGGGGTTGATTAAAATCGATCATCTCTATTTCTTCTTCCCCAGCTACTCCGCATACGCCTGTCTCTAAATCACAAACCATATGATTATCGTTCGCCATTCGTATCTCCCCATCGCTTTGTTTTATAATCCTATTCTAGGGATATAAAATCTATCGGAACACCAACAGATCATTTCATTTGTCGTGTATGCAACGCATTGATACAATTGTTTAAAAAGTGGGAGGGACATGATATGACTCAATCAAAGACGGATCCCCGAATTATACGAACTCGTAAGTCAATCATGGACTCTTTTATTGAACTCTCCGGTAAAAAAGAATTCAAGGATATTACCGTTAAAGATATTACAACGGAGGCTAATATTAATCGTGCAACTTTCTATTATCACTTTGAAGATATATACGACTTGTTGGACAAATCATTATCGGAAGTTTTATTGATTAATTTGAATACCATAGACTTCGAGAAAAGCGAGCTAAACGAAGCATCGATTATGGATATCTTCGTGGCCATAACGGACTTTCAAGGAGAGTTATCCAGTCGGTGCCATAGAGGATACGATGAGACCATAGCCCGTATTATTAGGGAACAACTTGAAATCATTTTCTATGGAATGTTGCGAAAACAACATACAACGGAAGTGGATGGATCTCTAAAAATTACAGCTGTCATTTTAAGTTGGGGAGTTTATGGTGCTTCCGTGGAGTGGAGGAGAAATCGTAAGGAATTATCGCCGGAACAATTTATCAAGTCGGCCATTCCTTTTCTGATGTCCGGGATTGAACGCGTTGTAGGGCGAAATGATAACGTAGCCGCTACGGAGACTGATGTTTCCAACCTAGCACAGGAATTTACGATTTAGCGTCGAAATTACTCCTAATTGCTCATTTTCTGTCTGAATTATGGAGGGCTAGCGATGATTGCCGCAACAAAGATGCACATCCCTTATGTACGTCATGCCTTGGTTGCCCGCTCGAATCTGCTTCGTCTGCTTGATGAGGGCATGGACGCGAAGCTGACGCACTTATTCGCTCCATCCGGCTATGGGAAAACGACGGCGTTAAGCGAATGGGCCAAACAAAGCGGCAAGCTTGTTGCTTGGGTATCGCTCAGCAAGCAGGACGACGATTGGATTACCTACTGGAGCATCATCCTTGCTTCGATACAGAATCGCGTCGACGGCTTTGGCTTGACCGTTTGGCCGCTGCTGGCGGAGGGGCCCTCCGCATCCTTTGAATCCATGGAGCCGGCAATGACTGCGCTGTTGAACGAGCTAAATCGTCTGCCGGGCGAGCTGGTCATCATGTTGGACGATTATCACCTGGTGACAATGCCGACAATCCAGAAGTCGATGAGCTACTTGCTCGAATACCTTCCGGATCAGATTCACTTCTATATCGCAAGCCGTAACGACCTTCCCTTCCCGATAGCAAGATTGTTCGCAAAAGGCCAGATGCGGCGGATTACGATTGAGCATTTACGGTTCCAGCCAGAGGAAGTCTACGATTTCTTCCGAGAGACAACCGATTTGAGTCTGTCGGTGGAGCAGTTCAATATTCTATACAACCAAACCGAAGGTTGGATTAGCGGCTTGCGGCTTGCGGCCCTCTCGCTGAAACAAAGCCGCAATGTGGCGGAATCGATCCGTCAATTCAGCGGCCATCAGCAGCACATTTCCGATTACTTGTTGGAGGAAGTCATCCGCGATCTGCCGGAGGCGATGTATGATTTTTTGTTGCAAACCTCCGTGTTAAGCCAGATGAATTATGCATTGTGCGAGGCGGTGACCGGTCAAGCGAGAGGTCAGCAACAGTTGGAACAACTGGAACAGCTTCAGCTATTCATTATTCCGCTGGACGATCAACGTAATTGGTATCGCTATCACCATCTGCTGTCCGATTTCCTCCAGTCCATGCTCGCTCGAACGGCGCCTCAGTTGTGGGTACGGGCGAATGTGCGCGCCGCGCAATGGCTCGAGGATAACGGGTTCATCGTAGAAGCGGTAGAGCATTATCAGGCGGGCCGGCAGTATGAAGATGTCGTTCGCCTGATTGAAGCGCATCTGCACGAACTTCTTGGTGGCAAGAACACCGTCGTTGCGCGTTGGGTGATGCAAGTGCCCGAGCAATATGTAGCAAGCCGACCGCTTGTCGAGCTTTTTTGTTTGTTCGTGATGGTCGGCGTACGGCAGTTTCATCGCATCCCGGATCGAACGGAACGGCTTCGGATCCGTTTCGAGGCGATGAAGGATCACATGGAAGCCGATGTATGGCGCGCGATAATGGGAGATATCTATTATTTCTGCGGTGTTGCTGCCTTTGTTAGAAGAGACCTCTCAGGCACGGCTGACTATTTTATCCTTGGAGATAGGTTTGCACCCGAGCAAAGCTTTTTTATTCAAGGCGGCAACAATAAGCATAATGCGATCGATGAGTTTGACGATCATCTATGCTTTATTAACGATTATCATGATGCGGCACTATTTTTTGTCAAGATGTTAGCGTATTGGCAGGATCGCGTGAACCATCCGTATGCGACGCCGATGTATGCTTCCTATGCAAAAGTATTGTATGAGTGGAATCGGCTGGAGGAAGCGGAGGAATGGCTAAATCGGATTTTGCGCGCTGACGGCTTCGAGCCGGTTCCTCGCAATCGGTATCAGCTCTTTGTGGCTGCTTCGAGAATTCAGCAAGCCAAGGGGAATTCTCGAGAGGCCATGGCGCTGCTAGAACAAATTAAACTGAAGATCGATTCGCCCGACTATGAAATCTTCATACGTAGAATAGAAGCGGAACAAGCGAGCTTGGCGGTGCTTCAAGGCGACATGGAGTCGGCTCGTCGGTGGTTGTCGCGGTGCGGACAGTCGCATTTGGACGAAGTAACGCTGGACCGAGTTTCCGAACAATTGGCGTTCGTTCGCGTGCTGTCCGCATGCGGGCAATTCGAATCGGCGCTCTCTCTCGCAGAGCGATTGTATCATCTGTTGACGAAGGAAGACCGTCTGCGGGATCGCATACGCATTTTGATTCTGCAAAGCATGACTTTGTATCGTAGCGGGCGAATCGAGCCGGCGCTTGCGAAGCTGGACACGGCATTGCGTCTTGCCGAACCTCAGGGGTTTATTCGCAGTTTCGCGGACGAAGGCTTGGCGATGGCAGAGCTGTTGTCTACGTATGTTCAAACGTATGAAGACTATGGTGCGGGATGGACGGATGTATCAAGTTATGCGCATCTCGTGCTGCAAGCGTTCCAAGTTTATCCTTTACATCCGCGAATTAAGATCCGATGTTTTGGGCGGTTGCGCATAGAGACGGAGAATGGCGCCGGAATCAAGTGGCGGACATCCAAAACCGAAGAGTTGATGGCCTTTCTCATTCACCATCGCGGCGAGGCGGTGAGCAGGGACCGGATTCTCGACGCTTTGTGGGGAGAGGTAAATGTAAGCCAGGCAGGCGCTCAGCTGAATACAACGACTTATTATTTGCGAAAGGTTTTAAGCCAGATCGGACTTAACGGTATCGTTCAACATGCGGAAGGCGGTTACCGAATCGATATAAGCCAATTGAACTGTGATCTCGATGAGTGGAATCGATTGCTGTCCGAGCAAGAGCGGATCGATGACATCAAGTTGCGTGACTACGCCGATGAGCTAATTCAATTATATGGAGAGGGTTATCTGGCAGGCGCTTCATATGAATGGGCAGAGCCGACGCGAATTCGCCTGGAGGGCGAGTATGTCGCGATGTTAGTTCGCCTTCATGAACGTCAGGAGAAGAAGGGGCAATATGATGCCGCTGCGGGACTGCTACGGAAGGCGCTTGTACATGATCCGCTAAACGAGTCCATTCATGAACGGCTCATTCGCGTGCTGGTTTTGGCGGATGACCGTATTTCGGCGATCAAGCAATATGAGGCGTTGAGGATGATGTTGTTGTCCGAGTTCGGGATGGTGCCGAAGGAAGCGGTCAGGAGATTGTTGGATATGAAATGACGGTTATAAGCATCATGGAGTGCTAGATTTCTTAGTAAGAAGAGTGTATCTCAACGTCAATAAAGTTGACGAAGGGATACCTCTTTTTTTGCATTTACACGGTCGATGATCGAATTGTTTAGACTTTGTTTAGCCTGCTTGTGATAACTTGTAGAAAAGTGTAGAAAATTGCGGGAGGGAACGTATCTTGTATAAACGAATACTAAGTGTATGGCTAACAATATGTATACTTGTATCCTTAGTACCATCTCAAATCCTGGCTGCTAACGCACCCGGAGCAGTATCCCAGCAAGCGTCTCCGAATCTTTCTTCTTCGACAATCAATTGGCATGACCTGTCGCAAGAAGGATCGGTAGTCGCTATGAACAACCCTGATGAACAACAGAAACCTCAACGATCTTTTAAAGATATTAAAACAACAGACTGGTTCTACGATGCCGTCGCCTATGTCCAACAAAATGGAATATTCAGCGGTACGGATAACGATAGCTTCTCGCCCGGCGGTACAATGACTCGCGCGATGTACGTAACTGTACTGGGGCGTATGGCGGGAGTCGATGTAAGCAAATATACAACTTCCGCATTTGCTGATGTGCAGTCAGACGCTTATTACGCGCCTTATGTGCAATGGGCAGTTGAAAAAGGCATTACAAAGGGTAAGGGCAATCATAAATTTTCACCAGACGCCGCTATAACAAGAGAACAAATGGCAACGCTGACTTTGGGCTTTTTTGAAAGTTATAAAATCCCATACCAGACGAACGTCAGCCTAACCTCTAAACCAAAAGACTTATCCGATATTTCTCCATGGGCGGTCGATGCGATCGTCAAGCTGTGGCAGGCAGGTTTGCTTACCGGCGATGCCAAAGGTAATTTCAATCCGCGCTCCCAAGCAACTCGAGCTGAGGCAGCTATGTTCAGCATGCGAAGCAATCAGGTTGTGAAGGCGGGGGCGAACCCCAATCCAACGAATCCAACTACCGAACCGTCGAAACCAACGACTGGAGGCGGCAGCTCGAGCACCAATCCCCCTAGTTCTCCTAACCCTGGAAACTCTCTTAACACTTATACCATTACGTTCGAGACGAATGGCGGATCGACGATTCCTAGCCTTTCGCTACAACAAGGCAAACGGCTGAATAATCTTCCGGTGCCATTAAAGGTAGGGGCTATTTTCCAAGGCTGGTATAAAGATAGCGGCCTTACCCAAGTATTGCTCAATGATGATGTCGTTAGCGGCAATATGACGCTGTATGCCAAATATATTGATAGCGTCGAAGAGGCTGTGCAAAGTATTCCGAGCATAACGGTGCTGGATCAAGCGCCTAGCTTCAAGATTAAGGTGACCGATACTACAGGCAGCTTGACGGCAGAGCAAGTGAAAGCGGGAATAAAGTTCGAATCTCCGGCTAACCCGCAATTTGCCGGTATTGAAGTCACAGGCTCCAATGGTCAATTTACTGTAGCTGCTAAAGGCGGCGCGTTTGAAGAAGGCAACACCTACCGACTAACTTTAACGGACACCAAGCTTTTTTTTGAAGGACAAGACCAAACGACCACGATCTATGTTTTCAGTATTGCGAAACAAGAGGTCGTTCAGCTCCCGCTTAATGCAGGCATGATCTATATACCGTTTTCGAGCATATCGAACATGACTCGCGATGGTTCGCTTGTTGCATCTACTTCGATTTCGGTAATCGCTGCGAGCGTTGGTAATAATGGAACCGATCTAGGATCCGCTAATGTGACAAACGGTACTTTCACATATACTGCCAGCCCGAGCACTGGCAGCCCAAGCATTCAAGTTGGCGATACCGTCGCTTTGTATGAGGGAACTCGGCCTGATGAGCGGACTGCCGATACAAGCGATGCCAATAACGGCGATGTAGCCTATGTACAGATCACGGCGATAGACGGAGACACGTACACCTATACCAATGCGGATGCGAAGAACGTGTTGGTGAAACCTGACGTTCTGCCGGTTAGTATTCACGCGGATACCGATGGGAATGCGACGACGATCACTGTAAACCATATAGCGATGAACTTCCAGGACAGCAAGTATGCGCCGTTAGGGCTTAATGAGCTTACGGTTGTCAACGTGGGCGACTTTATCGCTTTCTACGATGGCGAATTCGGCAGCGAATCCACTTTCAAGGGATACGGACTGATTACGTCCATTACCTCAGAAGACGGAATGGATGTCATCGAGTATTCGGTTGCAACGCAGGAGCAAATAACGGGAGCCCTTGATTTCTATCAAAAACAACAGATCGATGGAGATCAATTATTGTCGGAAGCCGATGTTGCTAGCTTAGAAGGACAAATCAAGCAGCAAGCGGTAGAAAGCGGGTTTGTGCAAGAAGCTGCCGATTATCTGTCGGCGGTGGCGCTGCAAACCGATGCGTTCAAGCAACGTTACGAAGTGCATGCGCTAGGGGCTCCGGCAGTTAAGGTTAGCGTGGAAAATTTGACCGTCGTACCTTCCATAAGCGATAAGCTGAAGCATTTCCCTGGATATACGGGCGCAAGTGTTACACTCCAAGTAAAGGCCGATATTGTCATTGATACAGACGATGGAAATGATGATGCCATCGTAATCCATTTGACGAGTACATTCGTCGAAGAATTGCGGTTTGAACTTGGAATCAATGGGGACACCCAAATCCAGTGGTATTGGTTTATCCCTATTATTAAGGACTATATCATTACAGCTAATTTGGATGCCTACACGTATACGGGGATCACGGTAACTGCCGAGATCGGCACCATGGCAAAGGAAAAGCTGAAGGATTCGTTGGTCGACTGGGCCGATGCGGAGGACGTAGAAAACATCGCTACGCAAATCCAAGCGCTTCTGGATGGCGTGGGCGATTCAGGTGCAATAACCGCGGATACATTGAGGAGCAAGTATCAAGAAATACTTGAGAACGAGACGGAATGGGTTCCGCTATTAAGCAAAGAACTGGTTAAAAAAAGCGCCAGAGTTTGCATCGGGATCATTGAGATCGAATTTACAGTCAACTTAGTCATAAGCATGAATCCGAATCTTACTGTAGGTATTGATTTCAATTATAAGAGTGCTAAGCGTTATTCGGTGACTGTACGGGTTCTAAGCGGATCAGGCAGCAGCGACACCGTAAGTTTATCAGGAGATGGCGAGTATCAGTTTAAGTTTTATGTCCTTGGCACTTTAGGGTTGCGAGCAGGTATTCAGGTGGAGCTTAAAGCAGGTATTCTAAGCGTGGATCTGAACAGTATCGGGTTCGAGGTAGAAGCGGGTCCTTATTTGAAATTATGGGGATATTTCTACTACGAGCTGACGAATTCGTCCGCCGGCAAGAAATCCAAGTCTCTCGGAGCCTTGTTTATGGAGATGGGTATTTATTTGGAATCCGCGTTCGTCGCACAGGTGGGGGATGGTTGGCTCTCGGCCGAAGTCCCGATCTATGAAAATGAATGGCCGCTTTATAGCGTTGGGGCACAGGATAATGTCTACGACTTTGTATACCCGCAGGATGATAAGCTTGGAGTGAATCTACTAGGCAAGGTAACATCCGTCCAATTGCCGGACAAGTTTTTCACGATGAATGTGATGGATATGAAGACAGGAGAGACGAGTGAAAAGCTGTTTGATCAATCGAAATTCACAGTCGAGGTGGATAGCCCTGACTTCGTGTACGATCCTAGCACCAAGAAATTGAAGCTTAAAAACTCGAACACGTTGGGAACCACCAGTAATCTGACAATTACATGGAAGAGTGCGCCTTTAGCATTTACTTCTGCTCAAATTAAGCGCACGATTCCATTGTCTTTCTCAGCAGCTACATTTGATTGGGGATTACAACTGTATTTTAACAACGGTGACATGCCTTTATCGATCGTCGCGCAATATAACGCCAAAATTACGGTTCCTGCCGATCCCGTACGCACTGGGTATAAGTTTGCAGGTTGGTATGACGATCCTCAGGGCGGCTCGATATATACGATTCCTGACCGTATGCCGGCGGTTTTCAAGACCCTCCATGCCCGCTGGACGCCGAACACGGATACGCCGTATAAAATCGAGCATTATTTGATAGATTCGAACGATTATTCTGCTACCCTTGCGGATACAGAGAAGTTGACGGGTATAACCGGAACTGAGATTATACACACTTCCAACAAATACGTGAACCAAGGTTATTTACCGCAAACGGCACCAAGAGGAGTGTACATTAACGGGAGCGGCTTGACAGTCGTTAAGCTTTATTACCAGCGTGCAACTAGAACGATTACTTTCAAGTCGGGTTACGGGGATCAATCTGTTGTACGCTCGCTAACTTTGCCAATCGGGAAAAACATGACATGGACGCCTGTAGTGACAAGACCAGGGTATACGTTCACCGGATGGTCGCCATCCGTTCCGAGCACAGTGCCGAATCAAGACACAACGTATACGGCGACGTGGACGGCCAAGAGCGATACGCCTTACAAAATCGTACATTTGCTACAGGATATTTCGACGGGTGCCATCGGACCTTCGACCTTAGCAAACTCTTATACTGTCGTCTATGAGGAAAATAAAAAGGGTACTACGGATGCCGCGACGATCACGGCATCTACCGAGAAGAGTTACGAAGGGTTTACCTACGACAGCAACGCTCCCGGCACACTTCTATCGAGTACGATAGCAGGTGATGGAACGACTGTTCTAAGACTGTACTACAAACGTAACTCGTATCCAGTGACCTATGATTTAAACGGAGGGAAAGTCTTAGACGACTCTGGACCTGTAGTATACACCATTCCATATGGCGGAAGAGTCATGCAGCCCTATGTGACGAATGGAACTGCTACATTCGGCGGATGGACACCATCTAAGCCGGCAACAATGACCATGCCGGCGCACGCTCTAAATTTCAAAGCTGAATGGGAAACGGGTACTTATGTGGTGACCCATATAAGACAAGATCTAACTGGTGGATATACGATAACCGAATCTGAGACGTTAGAGGGTCCAACCAACAATGAAGTCACAGCAACGCCAAAGAGTTACGCAGGCTTTACGTTTGACAGCAGCGTGCTGGGTACAGTTGCAACAGGAATCATTAAGGGGCCGAATGATAGCCCGCCTCAACTGAAGCTGTACTACAAACGGGCTAAGTTCAAGGAAATATATGATGCGAATGGCGGCGAATTCGGTACGACGACAGATGGTGTTGTATTGGTTTCGTACGGTGCATCCCTGTCCTCCGCAACCGAGCCGCAAGTAACAAAGGCTGGCTATATATTCAAGGGTTGGACACCGTCTAAGGCAAGTACAATGCCAGCTCATGATGTCACCTATACGGCTCAGTGGGAGCTTGGCTCGACGGTCTCTAGTGTAAGCATCAACAGTTCTGAGCCTGAGGTTGGCAATACTCTTACCGCGAATGTGGTCATGAGCGATAGCGGCTCGGCAGGCAGCCGAGTGACCTACCAATGGCAGGTAGAAACAGCAGCAGGAAGCGGAACGTATCAGAATGCCACAGGTACTGGCAACACAACAGCCAGCTACACGGTTGCGGCAGTCGACGCGGGTAAGAAGCTGCGAGTTGTTGTTACGGGTGTAGGTGAAGTATCAGGAACGGCAACAAGCGCAGCAACAAGTGCAGTGCCCGTTCCTGTTACGGGCGTAACCGTAGACAATGTAAATCCGACCATTGGCGATATCCTGGTTGCTAGCGTAGCCATGGGCGATGGTAATCCGGCAGGCAGCCGCGTTACGTATCAATGGAAAGTAGAAACGGCAGTAGGAAGCGGATCGTATCTAAGTGCAACAGGTACTGGAAACACAACAGCCAGCTACACGGTTGCAGCAGCAGATGTAGGCAAGAAACTGCAAGTTGTGGTTGCGGGCGTAAGCCCGGTTATTGGCACGCAAACAGCAACAACAAGCGCAGTAGTCGTTAAGGTATCTAGTGTAAGCATCGATAACGTTACACCTTCAGTTGGTGATACCCTTACTGCCAATGCGGTCATGAGCGATAGCGGCGCAGCAGGTAGCCGAGTGACCTACCAATGGCAGGTAGAAACAGCAGCAGGAAGCGGAACGTATCAGAATGCCACAGGTACTGGCAGCACAACAGCCAGTTACACGGTTGCAGCAGTAGACGCGGGTAAGAAGCTGCAAGTTGTGGTTACGGGCGTAAGTCCGGTGACGGGAACGCAAAGCGCATCAACGGGTGCAGGAACCGTAAGCATTACTTCGGTTACTATAGACAATCCAGATCCTAGCGTGGGTACTACCATTAATGCGAATGTAACGTTGAATGATGGTAACCCGGCAGGCAGTCGCGTTGCGTATCAGTGGCAAGTGGAAGCGGAAAGCGAAACGTATCAGAATGCAACGGGTGCTGGCAACACAACCGCAGCTTACACAATTCCGTCAGCAGATGCAGGTAAGAAACTGCGTGTTGTTGTTACAGGCGTAAGCCCGGCGGTTGGCACGCTAACAAGTACAGCAACGAATGCCGTGCTAACTTCTCCAGCCATTTCATTTATCGCCGATGCTACGGCAGCAGGAATAGCGAATGTCGTAAAAGTATCTGACACAGAAGTAACCCTATCAAGCGCAGCTACGTTGACGGGCAATCTGACAATCCCGGCAGGAGTAACGCTTACCGTTAATGGTACATTTACGGTGAATGCCGGCAAAACGCTTACCGTTGACGGCACACTGAAAGCTTCTAGCACAGCTTTTACGAACAACGGTACCGTTGCGATCGGTAGCAGCGGGACGGTTGCCATTAATGGTCAAGTGAGCAGTAAGGGCACATGGACCAACAATGGCACGGTTAACGTACCGCAAGGCGGCGTATTTAAAGCTGAGTTGTTTTCGACACTGTCAGGATCAGGCATCACGAATGTTTCTGGAAGATTCGAGACCGATAATGCTACTGTAAGTATTACGGGCAGTATTATAGTATCTTCTGCTGCTGTGTTTAATAAAAACCTGCTAGAATTGTTCGGTACTACGGGGAGTATCTCATTAACCAATGGCTCAAGCGTGACAGTGACGTACAGCAATGGCGCGGTGGTGTATACGTTGAATGGTATGGGGACGGTAAGGACGCCGCAATTCAAAGTAAATGCAAACGAGCAGTATGTTGTTGCAACTGGCGCTACGCTTGACGTATATACAGGCATGTCGTTTACGGTCAATGCGAACGGAGCAGTGATCAATAACGGTACAGTTACCAATCACGGCATAATCACGAATAACGGTACATTTGATTCGACTGGCGGCACATTTATCAACAACGGTACAGTTAATGGTACGATTACAGGTGTCTGAGCAGCGTATTAGGTAGCAACAAGAACTGAGTTCTGCAACTTAGAGAACTCAGTTCTTTGAGTTTTCAAGAGTTCGGCACCCAGTCCCGATTAAAACCTGGAACTATCAATGGTTAGGTAAAAATCCTAACTGAGTAAAGAGGCCTATTTCTGGGGTGCTTCTCTTTCAATACGTTGTTGGTAGAATGGCGATAACTTCATCTCAATGTGCGCACCAACAGCGAACAGGGCAATCGCCCGAATTTAATCATTTAAGGCGACGGGTCAATGCCCGTCTCGCAGCTTGCGTATGGCGCGCCCATAACGGCGCCTACAGTGACAAGACCTGGCTATACATTCGCAGGCTGGTCTCAGCCGGTTCCAAGTACAATGCCGGGTCAAGATCAGACGTTCCAGGCCGTGTGGCAGGCTACTTCTTATCAGGTGCTGTATTATCAGCAGAATTTGAACGATGACGGCTTCACGCAAGCGGAGGCCGTTACAGCGGATGGAACGCTCACGCTTAAGCTATATTACACGCGTAACAGCTACACTTTATCCTTCGTTGATTCAATGCAAAGCATTAACTATTCGACGATGCAGGTTAAGTATGGGGCGCCGATTGTACCGCCTGCAGATGCAACGCCTTCGAATTTTTACCCTCCGGGCTTCGTACTTATTACTTGGGATCCGGTGGAAGGCGATACTCCATCGTTAGAGTTGCCAGGTGGCGCAAACATGCCGGCACATGACGCTAGCTATAACGCAAGGTTTGGATTTCCGGACGGAGGAATCGGACTATAGTTTCTTACACGGTTTACGATAACAAGCATAAAGCACCAGACCCAATATTAGGGGCTGGTGCTTTCTCTATACGCATTTGCAACCGTAAGTGGCGCAAACGCAACCTCAAGCATATAGCCTCGAGTCCGTTGTTTTTCTATAATTCAGGTATAAACAGCAAAGGAGAGCAAGCCGATGTCATTTAGCGAAAAACTATTGCGACTAAGAAAAGAAAAGGGATACTCCCAGGAAGCGCTAGCCGAAAAGCTGTGCACAACTAGACAGGCAATCAGTAAGTGGGAAAACGGACAAGGGTTTCCCGAAACTGAAAAGCTGCTTATGCTCGGCAATCTGTTCGAGGTGTCCATTGACTACTTGCTGAAGGAGACCGAGGAGAAGGACAGCGGGGAAGAGCGTGGGTATTATGTCAGCCAAGAGATGGCGGAAGGGTATTTGAGCCATCAGCAGAAGTCGTCCAACCGCATTGCGACGGGCTTGTGCCTGCTCATTCTGGCCTGCTTGCCGTATTTGATGTTTCGCGAAGAACCGGTTGTTTATTCCTTCCTTATCATTTTGTTGGGGGCGTCGGGTGCCGTTGTCCTCTTGTCCGCCATACTGAAGGACGAGGAGCGCTACCATGTGTTGGAGAAAGATGCCCTGATGCTGGATCAGGGTTACGTAAAGCAATTAACGGAACGTTTTAATCGATTGAAGAGGAGGTATTCAGCCGTGATCATCCCCGGAGCTGGCATGGTTGCGATAGGCGGAATGGCTTTTTTGTTGGAGAAAAAGGGGATTTCCGAAGGCGCATTGGTCCCATATTATCCGGTTTGCGTCGTTTTGATCGCCATGGGCGCATATGCAATCATTCGAGCATCTACAATGTGGTCCTCCTATGATCTGCTGATTTACAACGAGAAACATTTGAATCGGAAGAACACGGGCTTCTGGAATAAAATCAGGAAAAAGCTGGCCGGATAAATGACTTAGGACTATCGGACGACCAAATCAATCAAATGCTCACTATGCCTTCTCGTCAACAATAGGGCAAGGATAGCAAAAAACAAGGGCGTCCATTGGGCGCCCTATCTATTTTTCGCTGTTAGAGAAGAGTGGGAGTCTTTATTTTAATATTCACCTTTAATTACAAAAAACGTACCCCGAATGGTTCCGGCCAGCTTGGACTTCTGTCTGGCGAACTTAAACTTCTTCTCTTCCAGCTCCTTGGGTACTTCCATCCCTTCGGAAAGCTTGAAGCCAACGGCCCGCTTCTTAGGGTCGTCAACCGTATACAAGACGTTGACCCCTAGACCGTCCTCATAAAAGACGAAGGCCCATCGGATATTTTCCACTTGAAAAAACGACGTTTCCAGTGGCTTGGCTGCAAACTCGATACCGCGTTCTTCTTTCAAAATTCGGTTCACGTAATCCAGGGTATCCTGGCTTTCGCTGGCGGGTACGACCGTGTACTCATGCTTGTATTTGTTCATGAAGTAGCGGGCTTCATTCGCGCGTAAACCGGCAAGAGCTTCTGCTACAGGCGAAGACTCTAAACCTACCGTAGACACATTCTTAAAGTCAACGTTATAGGACATTACCGTTTCCTCCTCCTCTCTTTACTTCCTAACAACGGGAATCCACATTTCACCGAATACGAAGCCGTTGTGCTGACCCATCTCAACCGTTGCATTCGGTCCGCCGACATAGGCGAAATTTTTAGCTTCCGGCAAGACTTGGCCAAAGGCAATGCCGGCCAGTTGATTACTCAGCTCATCAGCCGTCTTCGCTTCCCCTTTAACAACGAGGTATTCGCCTTTAGGGAATTGGATGACTCTGGTTGCATCAGGTACGGATTCCTCTGTCATGACGCCGGCATAGTGCATCATCTTGTTATTCACCGCTTCATTCACGGCAAAAATGTAATCATTCGTGGCGATGGATTTTAATGTATCAAGCCTTCCATCTTGTTCGACGGCCTTCCAAAAATCCGACTTTTCCTTGTTGATGCCGGCATAGTCCGTGTAATCGCTCTTAAGCTCGGTTCCAAAACCTAAGACGGTAAAGATGTCTTTTTCTTCAAGGGTATAATTCGCCATAATCAAAACCTTCCTTTTTTTATTTTAATCAAATGATTTGTCTTTTCACTTGATAGGTTTACAATAACATTGAATCATGTCAAAAAATGATACTGTTTAGGAGGCCCAATGAAAAAGGTTGAACGGATTAATATCATCATGCGATATATCAACAACCGAGCCCACTTTACAATTTCCGAAATCATGCAAGAATTCAATATCTCCCGTTCAACGGCCATTAGAGATATCAGAGAAATTGAAGCCATGGGAATGCCTCTTGTCGCCGAAGTCGGTAGGGATGGGGGTTACTCTGTCATGAACAACTCGGTCCTGCCCACGGTTCGTTTTACCGATAATGAGATCAAAGCTCTGTTTATTGCCTTTATGGCCACAAGAAATCAACAACTCCCCTATCTGAAGAGCCGTCATTCTTTAACGGAAAAATTACTTGGCCTCATCTCGGAAAACCAGCAGGACGACCTTGTTCTTTTAAATCAAATTTTGCTTTTCGAAGGGACCAATCCCAATAATCCAGACCTGCTTGATCTGTCGGACCTCCCTCATCCCTTGTTAGAAAAACTGATCCAAATCCTTCTTCTGGACAGCTATTTATTAATTACCATGAAAGAAGAGAAGGCTAATACGTCTTATCCCATATATCTCTTGCACCTTTATCGGGAAAAAAGTCTCTGGCTGATCGAGGGCTTTGATTTAAAGGAAGAAAAGAAGAAGATTTTCCCTGTCGACAATCTTACCGATATCCAACCCTACTCGACGAAAAAAAGATTAAGCAAGAAAAAAATCGAAGAGACGCTGAGCATGCAGGATGAAGCAATCAACCTGGTTCTTGAACTTGGTCCCAAAGCAATTGCGCAGTTCAGAAAATACCATCCATTAAAATTTACGATTTCCTACACGAATCCTTACCAAACCACGGCCATTCTAAAGACTTTTATCCATGTTCACAATGCTGAGGAATTGAACGAAATAACAAATTGGCTGCTTTTTCTCGGTGGGGATATCAAGATCAGGGAAGTTCCGCCAGAAGTCTTAAAAGTTCTGCATGAAAGGTTATTCTCATTCTGCCCATCTGTTGGAGATATTAAAAAAGGAAACAGCCATTTGCCGTAAAGAAGGCAGGAACGGGAAGTACCCTGATCCTGCCTTCTAGCGTGGCTTTTAGTTTGCTAAATGATCTAAATCCGGCTGCAATTTGGTCCGCAGAACATACAGCATGATGCCACCGACAAGGAACGCAACGGCATCCGCAATGACGAGCGACCAGACGACCCCATGGAAGCCGTTCATTCGATTGGCGATATACAACACGGGAATCAAAGTAATTCCTTGAATAACGGACATAATAAACGCGGCGGTTCCTTGCGCCGTTGCTTGAAAGATCCCCGTAAACAACGCCGTCGTTCCTGAAATGAATAGGGACAAGAACGTCACATGAAGAATGTAACTGCCCATTTCAATGAGTTGCGGGTCATTCGTAAATAAACCGATTAAATGGTCGGAAGTCAGATAGACGATGACGCCGAACGCGACCGCTAACGCCACAATCGTTTTGATCGTGAATCCGATGGTATGCTTCATGCGTAATTTATTCGCTGTAAAAGAGAAGGCAATCAACGGCACGACTCCCTCGCATAAGCCCATCAGAATAAACTCGGGAAATTGCAGTAACCGAGATGAAATTCCGAACCCCGCTACGGCCTGATCCCCATATTCGACAAGAAAGTGGTTTAAGACGAGTGACATTGTGCCCAAGAAGATACTCATAACAAAGACGGGAACTCCGATTTTCAATACATTGCTCAGAATGTCCTTCGTAGCTTTGAACCATTTTACGGAGACGGATAAGAATTGGCTTTTGTACCCCAAATGGAAGGCGTAGAATGCACTCGCAACCAAGTTAGAGACGACCGTAGCGGACGCAACGCCGATCACGTCCCAATGGAACACGAAGATGACGAGCGCATCGAGAATAATATTGACGACAACGCTGAGAATCATACCGACCATTGACGTGATTGCCGAACCCTCCGAGCGCACGATATTCTCCAGCGTGAAGAATAATACGACGAATGGTGAACCGATAAGCATGATCGTGACATAATCCTTCGTGAATCCGAAGGAGTCGGGCGTTGCCCCCAGCCCATGAACGATCTGATCGATCAAAGGGAGGCCGACGGCCATCACGATAAGACCGAGAACTATACTGCTGTAAAAGGCGAATGAAGACACATGTTTTACATCATCGTATTTTTTCTCGCCTAGTAAACGGGAGATAAATGTTCCGCTACCCATGCCAATCAAATTGCCCAGCGCCATAATGATCGCGAATAACGGCAAGGTTAGTGCGAGTGCGGTTAACATGGCCGTATTGTGGAGCGTACCAAGGAAATAGGCATTCAAGATGGAATAGATGACACTCATTGACATGCCTAGCATCATCGGTACGGCGAAGTGAGCTACGGCTTTAGCGATCGGTGCTTTTTCAAAGTAATGAAGGTTTTCTGCATCCATGCTGATCACTGCTTTCTTCATTTATTTTGAACTTATCTAACGGTGTTAGATTGAACCTTACAGTGTTAGATGATATCATGAACTTATTAACCTGTAAAGAACAAACTTACACTGTTAGATAAAAGGGTGGATACCGATGAAAAAGCAGCAGCCTCAGATTTCGGAGGATAAGATTTTGGAAACCTCGTGGGAGCTTCTGGGGGAGGAGGGCATCGAGAAATTCAGCTTGAGACGATTGGCCGAACGGCTGGGAATTCAGGCTCCCTCCCTGTACTGGTACTTCAAGAGCAAGCAGAATCTCTATCAGCGTCTGGCCAACCAGGTGTCAAAAATGATTCTGGAGGAGTTCCACTCCGAAGGGGACTGGAAGGAGCAGATGACGGGGCTTGCGGTAACGGTACGGAGTGTGCTCAGCCGGTATCCCTGCTCCACGCAGCTCATGATGATGACGCTGCCCCACGAACCGGACATCATTCGGTTCACTAACCGTATGCTGCTATGCGTGGAATCGACGCCGCTTGAGCAAGAGCAGAAAATGCAAGTGGTGACTACGCTTGTGAATTATGTGTTCTATTTCGTTCTGGACGATTATCAACACGAGCGCAATGTCTCCGCTATCCTTAAGGATCAGGAAGAGCTTCCGGGTGATGAGATGATTCGCCTTCTGGACTCCATGGGCGAGTCGGAAGCGGGATTGTTCCGGAGGATGTTCACGAACGGGTTGTTCGAGCTGATGGGAACCGACCGGGCGTTCGAGTTCGGCTTGAAGCTGATTCTGCTGGGCATCGAGCAGATAATAAAGGAGCAGGAGAAGTAGAATGTTACAGTCAGTTCGGCAACACCGTAGTATATAACATAAAACATCTCCGACTCATACCCTATATGAAAAAGGAGATAATTCTTAAAATGCAACCGACCTCTCTTGTAACCATTGCCATTCTTGCTAAGGATAAAGCCCATGTATTGCCTATGTACCTTAACCTAATCGAGAATCAGACCTATCCGGCTTCGCAAATCAAGCTTTATATACGTACGAATAACAATCGAGATCATACGGCAAGCGTGCTTGAGCAGTGGATTGAAAAAGTAAAAGACAAGTATTCGGAAATTCATTTCGATTCAAGCGATGTTGAGGAACCCGTACAAGAATTTGGTCCGCATGAATGGAATTATTTGAGGTTCAAAGTATTAGGACGTTTACGTCAAGAATCTATAGAATGGGCAAAAGCAAGAGGGACTCATTACTTTGTCATTGATTGCGATAACTTTATCGTACCCGAAACGCTTGAAATGCTTCTTCATACCCGTTTGCCGGTGGTTGGACCATTGCTGCGAAACGGCGATGATCCATTGAGTAATTATTCCAACTATCACTATGATACCGATGAAAATGGTTACTACAAATATTCAAGCTTATACTTTGATGTTTTATGGAAGTCAATCAAGGGATTGATCGAGGTCGGGGTCATTCATTGCACTTACTTGGTTCGGAATGAAGTTTTGGATGTTGTCAAATACGATGATGGCAGCGGCAGATATGAATATGTAATATTTAGCGATACGTTAAGAAAGTCCGGTATCCCCCAGTATATCGATAATCGTCGTGAATATGGCAAGCTTACTTTTTGTAATACGGAAGAAGAGTTCGGTTTAAAGAATATCACGATATGACCAAAACTGAGCCGTAAGACAAGTAACGGCAAGGTTTTAAATAATTTTTCCCGAAATGTAGAAATCGGAATAGCTGATACGTCATTATAGCGAAACCAAATTCCAATAGGACTTATAGAGAGGAGTTTTGTATGAGGTATACTTTGATGTTGTATGAGGGTCAGGAGGATTTTGCGGCTAGAACGGATCCTGCACGGCAACAAGAATACTTGGCAAGCTGGACGCACTATGTGCGCGCTTTGCAGGAGGCGGGAATCGTGGTATACGGTTCGGGTCTCTATGCCCCGGAGACAGCTGCGACGATAAAGCGGCATGGCGGCGAGACGGTGGTTCAGGACGGACCGTTTGCCGAGACGAAAGAAGCATGTCCGAAGATACTCAACGTCGGGCTTCTTTCTACCGATGCTTTTCCGGACGAGCGGCTGAGAATGATGTTTCTTTGTACGCATCCGGCAATTGATCCCGTGATGCGTACGCCGCTTATGTTGCAGAGGGAACTATATCCCCCTCTCCGAGCAAGACTGCACGCGATGGGATCAACGCTTGATCATGGAAGCGGAGCGTTATTTGCATACCGCTTCGCAAGCCGGTGGAATCGGTCGCTTTCAGCTCATGGCCGCGATTCAATCGGTACATGCTCAGCGTTTACGGACCGGGCGTATCGAGTGGGAGGCCATTGCTCAGTTATACGAGGGTCTCATTCGTACGCACCCGACACTGGGCGCATTAGTCGGACGAGCCGCCGCGGTCGCGGAGGCTTATGGATCGGCAAGCGGCATTACCTTGCTGGAAGCTATTCCATCTGCTGAAGTAGTGAACTATCAGCCCTATTGGGCGCTTGCCGGTCATTTGTACAAGCGGATGCATCGAGAAGAGGATGCCCGTTCCGCTTATAGCCGCGCTATTGGACTAAGCACCGATGTTTCGGTTCGACGATTTCTGAACCGCCAAGCTTCCGAGATCTAAATGCGGCAATTGTAGAAATATCTCCGAGGGTACCCTACTAGGGTGCCTTTTTCTTAACCGCTTAAGCTGTCGGATACTATAGTTTTCTTGCCTTGATTACAAGAGTTACAGGAGTTACAGGAAGCATTTTTGCTTTTTTTGTAAAATCGCTGTTATTCATAACTTCTTCGTCGGATTGCTCAATCATTTGCTAAATGACAAATCCCGCTTTGGCCAACGCGTTCACCTAGGTGGATAGTTTACGATCCGATAATTTTAGCGCACTGTCGTCAAGAGAAACCGAATACCAAGATTCATCGAAGTAACATTTTTTAAACACAAGCCTATCATTTTCTTCGACAACGCAGAAATCGTTAGCTTTAAAATTATCCAATATTAGGTTGCAGGGCAATTGACTTAAAAAACCCCTTCATGATATATTGTGCATACACAACATACACAATTTAATGAGGAGGCACGATATGCTCGCATTGGATATTCGAAATTTAAATAAGAAGTACCCCCATTTCCAGTTAAAAGACGTCTCGTTTCAACTGGAAAAGGGCTATATTATGGGGTTTATCGGCGCCAACGGCGCGGGAAAAACAACCACGATAAAATCGATCTTGAATATGGTCCGTATGGATAGCGGCGAAGTCCATATCTTGGGCAAGAATATCGTCGAACACGAGATCGAATTGAAACAAGAAATCGGATGCGCATTCGGCGGCGTAGACTTTTATACTCGAAGCAAAATGAAAACTTTGACCCATGTCATCAAGAAGTTCTACAAGAACTGGGATGATGAAACTTATTACAACTATTTGAGAAGATTCAAATTGGATGAAAACAAAAAAATCGCCGAATTGTCGGCGGGTATGAAAGTGAAGTACAATTTGGCCATTGCCCTGTCCCATGGCGCGAAGCTTCTCGTCCTCGATGAACCGACAAGCGGACTCGATCCGGCCGCGAGAGACGATCTGTTGGATATTTTTCAAGAGCTCGTATTGGATGGAGAAATCAGCATTCTATTCTCCACTCACATTACGTCCGACTTGGAGAAATGCGCCGATTTTATTACCTTTATCGTAAACGGGCAAATCATCGCGAGTTCCGAGAAAAACGAATTTATGGAGTCCTACCGCTTGCTGAGCGGTAACGAAAGCCAACTGAACCGGGTGAAAGAGCGGTTGATTTCCTACAAAATCAATTCATTCGGCTTTACGGGATTGATCCATTCCAGAGACTTCGACTCCTCTTCCGATATTAAAGCGACTACGCCGAATCTCGAGGAAATCATGATTTATTTCGCGAAAAAGGAGGATATGCATGTATAACTTGGTGATGAAGGATTTGAAATTAGGAGTAAATCCTGCGTTTTTCGCATTTCCTTTTTTAATGGGCGCCTTAATGCTTGTTCCCGCTTGGCTCTATTTTCTCGTCCCCCTGTATTTTTGTTGGATAACGATACCGAACACGTTCGCCGGATTTAGAACTCAGAACGATTTGATGTTTACCTCGTTGATGCCCGTAACCAAAAGAGACATCGTGAAAGCAAGGATAACCGTTATAGTCATCCTGGAATTATTGCATGTTGTCATTGCCATGATCTATGGCTTGTTCACGATTCGCTTATACCCGCATCTAACCTACTATTTCTTCGCGCCGCACATGGGTTTTTGGGGTCTCTGTTTTGTCATGCTTGCGATCTTCAACGTGATATTTATACCCATGTACTACAAGACGGCGTATAAATATGGAGGGGCGATGACCGCATCCATTACGGGCGCTATGCTTTTTGCCGGAGTTGCACAGTGGATCGGAATCCAGAATTCTTTTGTCTATGATACTTTTAACGGTACCGGGGTGGACAATACGGCGCTTCAAATCTCCATTTTAATCGCAGGAATCGTGATATTCGTTGCATGTACCATGATTGCATATCGGATTGCGGTTAAACGATTCCTAAAAGTAGAAATATTATGAACGTATCCATCTCGAGCACTTCCGAAAAACCGATTTATCAGCAGCTTTTCGAACAAATCAGCGCCCAAATTCTGAAAGGCGAGCTAGAAAGCGGCTATTGTTTGCCGCCCATTCGTCAAGCGGCCTTGGAGCTTCGCGTTAGCGTCATCACCGTAAAGAAAGCTTGGGAAGAACTCGAACGAAGCGGCTTGATTAATACGGTAACGGGTAAAGGGTGTTTCGTAGCCGAATTCTCGTCGGATGAGACGCTACGATTACGTAACGAAATGATCCTGAAGCAAATGGAAAGCGATACATCTTACTACAAGTCCTTTGGCCTCACCCTAGACGAAGTGATTGGGCTGCTGAAAAAGATTTATTAACAGCCTTTCGTAGATCGTGTTCAATTCAAAAAGGCGCCCAAATGGGCGCCGTTCTAATTTGAAATTCCGGGTTGATCCGGACCGTGTGTCCCGCCTCCGAAATTGAGCCCGATGACCCCGAGAACGATCAAACAGATGGAGACTACTTTGAACGGAGTCATCGTTTCCTGAAAGTACATATAACCGATGATCGCGACGGCAGCCGTGCCGAGACCGGACCAGATCGCATAAGCGACGCTGATCGGGACTTGCTTGAGCGACAGGCTTAAGTTGAAGAAGGCCAGTAAATAAAACGCGACCATCAGAACGGACGGAATCATCTTCGTAAATCCCTGCGATAGCTTTAAGGATACTGTTCCGGCGATTTCAAGTAAAATGGCGAAGAGCAAATAAACCCATGCCATATTTGGATCACATCCCTGCTACCGTATGCTTAACTTTAGCTGATTTGATTTAAGTTGTTTTGAGGCGGTTCATTATTCCGTATTCTTTGTATATTTTGAACGAAGAAACGATACCGTGTTTCGTGAAACTTCGTTCCATCCGGCATCCCTGCCGTATGAGGGGTTAAGATAACGTTCTTCAAAGTTCTCAATTCGCTGTTCACGCTTAACGGCTCTACTTGGAATACGTCCAAGCAAGCGCCGCCAATCACATTGTTCTTTAGGGCATTTATCAGATCCTCTTCGCATACAAGAGGTCCTCTTGCCGTGTTTACAAGTAACGCGTTGCTTTTCATTTTATTCAAGAATGTTTTATCGACTAGGTTCCTTGTAGACGGGTTCAGAAAAATATTAACGGTAATCACGTCTGAATTCGCGATTAGGGTATCTAAATCAACCTGTTCAACGTCGTGATTTTCGATGCTTTTATAAGCGTCATATGCCAGAACGTTCATCTTGAAAGCTTTTGCCAGCTCGGCTACCCGGGATCCGATCGCTCCAAAGCCTATGGTGCCGATTGTTTTGCCGAGCAACTCGCCGCCCACATAATCCAGCTTCGTTTCATCCTCCCGATTCTTCATCGCTTGATCGAGAAAAGAGATGTTCTTGTAATATCCGAGAACAAGAGCGAAGATATGTTCCGCTACGGCATTCGCGTTTACTCCGGCGGCGTTGCTTACCCAGATGTTTCTATTCGTGCAGGCTTCAATATCAACATTGTCATAACCGGCACCGGTTTGAACGAATTTTAAGTTTCGGGCTTTACTCAATAAGGCTTCGTTTACTTCGATATGTTCCGGAATTAACACATCCGCTTCGCCGATGAATTCCTCGCATCTCTGAGGTTCGACGATTTGAATATTCCATCCCTCCGGGAACGATCGAGTGACTCTTTGTTTGGAAGATTCGTTAAAAAATCCAGTAATTAATACGTTCACTAGCGCTACAACTCCTGTACTCAGATTATGCGTTCGCCCAAGCTTCCCGGAAATTACGCTTTAGATTTGCGATAACCAGCCGGGGAGACTCATTCTCCAGACAACCTACCTCAAAGGTCATCACGGGCTTTCTTGTTGGTTTCGGGCTTCTAAAAAAATCAATCGTATGCAAAGTCGCGATGAACTTCGTAAGCTCCGCAACGCCGACTTCCGAATCTTTAACGCCAAAAGGAATATGCTTATCTCCGAAATAAGGGGCTTGTCTGTCTTTCAAATAACAATTCCCGAGATGAATGTGGGTTAAATAATCTTTGGCAAGCCATAGCGACTTATGCGGATCTTCTCCCATAAGCGGAAGGTGGCTTTGATCCAGCAGAAGACCGAAATTATCATATTCGTTACGGATCGTTCTTGCAGCATGAACCGCTTCGTGAGTGGGACCGAGCAAATAGTTGCGGTCAACATGCCGATCCCCGATCTCGAGCGAAATACAGAGCTCGTACGTTTCCGCTTTTTGTTTGGCATACTTGCATAGCTCCATGGTAGAAGCAATGAACGCGTTGATGTTGTGCTGTTTGCTGTCTTCTCCTTCGAACTTCCCTGTCACGATGTGCATGATTCGGGCATTCATTTCGTAACAGTGATCGATCAAGGTTTTACACTGCTCGACGGAGCGGTTTCTAACAGCCGAATCCAAGGAACTTAAATCGATGTTTAATTGTCTGAAGGCATCTCCGCCGTTGAAAATGATTTCTACGCAACTGTACTGCATATACTTCGCCGCAAGTTCTCGGGTTTTCTTATCCGCGATATAAGAGACTTCTACCGCCGTGAAGAAGGGGTCTTCCAGTATGGTCAACAGATTAGAGATCATCTGTTCAGGATTCGTTTGGTTAAAGGGAAACAACTTAGGCAGCACGATGCCTATGCTTGCTGTGTTTTCAAGTTGATCCATTATACGATTTTACCGGACGTAATGAGCTCCGGCAGTTCTTTCACGGTGTCGATAACATGCGTATGATAGTACTTGCCCCATACTTCGATCGGAGTAGATCCTTGCATGACTCCGATGACCGCTTTGCAGCCCGCATTATAACCTTCAAGCATGTCGGCGGGAGTGTCGCCGATTTTGATTACCTGTCTTACGTTCTGAACATTTAAATACTCCATCGCTTTGAAAAGCATAAAGGGAGCAGGGCGTCCCTTGCCTTCAGGAACCATGTCCAAGTCTACCGCGTAATCGATCAAGCCATTCTTCACCCAACCGAGCGACTCCATAATGACGCGGTTAATCTCCTTATGAAATCCTGTTCCCGTCGCGACCAGAATTCCGTTGTTTTTGCACCATTTCAGGGTTTCCGTTGCGCCTTCGATTTCTCGGCAATTTTGTTGATAATAAGCAATCATATGTTCCGTATAACGCTCGTAAAGTTTAACGGCTTCATCGTGGGTGGAACCGTCGATATCGATTTCGAAATTTTTGAAGTCGATCATTTTCCCGTTCGTTCTTGCGATCAAAAACTGATACAAATGAATCTTGTTCGTTCCCATGTGGGTGCTGATTTCATCTTTCGTTACGTTTAATCCGTATTCCACGGCCGCTTGATGAAGACAATCCCTGACCGCGTTTTGATCCTCGACAAGGGTTCCCGCCAGATCGAATACAGCTAATGCAATGTTATGATTCATTGTTTATCTCTCCAATAGTTATGATTTTTGTGGGAGGAAGATCCCCGCTGCTCCGAGATAGCAGCGGGTTTCCCGGCTTGCTTACATTACTTCTTCAGAACTTTATCAAGCTCTGCCTGTGCCTTCTTCTTCGCTTCCTTCAGCGCTTCCGCCGCGGGAACGTTCTCGATGAGTACTTTGTCCTTCGCCAAATCGATTTCGGCATAAATTTTACCGCCCGTCGGATCTACGAAGGGAGGAATCCCGTTCGTCTTGGCTTGTTCCAATGGAATCGAGAAGTAAGGATTTTCTTTTAATTTGTTCTTATAGATTTCGGTCTCCACGGCGCTGTTCCGAATCGGAATATATCCCGTTTCCACGCTCCATGAAGCCGTCTGATTCGCTTCCGAGAAGAATTTCACGAATTCCCAAGCGCCTTGCTGCTGCTCTTTAGGAGAAGATTTGAACAGGTTGAACATAACGGATACGGCTACGGGTCTTGGTTTGCTGCCATTGAATCCTTTTTGCATTCCCGTTGCCATCTTGGAGAAATCCAAGTCTCCGCCGTCGCCGGACGAGCCCGTATATCCGGCCGATTTGCCGTTCATTACATTGTCGATGGTCTTATACCACCACTCCCAGCCATTGCCTCCGTACACCGTATCCATGATTTTGTCCTCATGAATCCATTTTCTGATATTGTCCCAAGCATAAATCCACTCATCCGAATCGATCGTTACGGTTTTGCCGTCTTCGCTGACGATATCCCCGCCGGTCGAACGAGCGTAATCGATCATATGTTCTCCGTACCACATGATGGACCAACCGCTGATTCCTTCTTTTTCTTTAATGAGTTTCGCCGCTTCGGCTAATTGTTCGAAGCTTTCCAGAGAATCGTAATCGATATTGTATTTCTCGAAAATATCTTTTCTGTAGTACATCATTTGCGTAGAGACGTATGCCGGAACGCCCAAGGTTGCATCCTTGTATTTGCCTTGCTCCAGAAGAAGAACATCGTCTTTGTTATACTCCGGTTGATCGATATACTCTTCTAGAGGGAGCAGTACCTCGCTGTTAGCCAGCTTCATGAATTCCGGGTAACCGTTGATAGCCAGTGCCGGCGGCTTATTGGCGGCGAGCGATGCTTGCAGGGCTTGCAAGGTTTCGCCGTAGTCCCCTTGAACGATCGGCACGACTTCATACCGCTCATTGCCGCTGTTAAAATCTTTAATGATTTTATCCATCGTCTCCCCGAGTTTGCCGCCAAGACCATAATAGAACTCCAGCTTGACCTTCTCTTTGGGTGCGGACGTTGCATTCGTTTCGCTTGGTTCGTTTGCATTCTTCGGGGATGAGGTATTGTTGCTTGAGCAGCCGATGATCCCCGTCAGAATAAGCGTAAAACATAAGCTGGATAGGATTGCTTTTTTCAAGTTCCTTTTCGGTTTGTTCACAGTTAAATTCCTCCCGGTAAATTTCTATTTGCGTCTCGTATAGCCATATCCATAATGATCAGTCCGTTGAATACAGATGAAATCGCATCACCGCCTTATTTATTCACATAGAGACTAGCCATCGATTGAATAATTCTTTTGCTTGAAACGGCGAGCAGGATAAACATCGGCGCAAGCGACACCGCGCAGGCGGCCATAGCTAGAGGGAAGTCCATTCCATATCCCGCTTGAGTCATAAACAACCTTCGCAAACCGATGGTGACGAACATGTTTTCCTCAGATTTGAGCAGCAATGAAGGCCACATATAGTTGTTGTAGCTGTAAATAAACGTGATCAATACCAAGGAGGCAATAGCGTTTTTGCAATAAGGAATATACACCGTGAAGATGAGCTTCAAATGCCCGGCGCCATCCAACTTTGCTGCATGAATTACCTCGCTCGGCACCTGGCTGAAAGACTGCCGCAAGAAGAAGATTGCAAAAATGCTTATAAACTCGCTGAAAATATAGCCCATATGCGTATCCAGCAAATTCACTTTCGAAAGCAGGACGAAGGAAGGGATGTAGGTTACGGCCGATGGCAGCATGTACGTCGCCAATATGAGCACGAAACAGACTTGAACCCATTTTTTCCGAATCGCCGCGAATACGTATGCCGCCAAAATAGCCGTTACGATTTGAAAAGCAATGACGATGAGGCTGACATAAATACTGTTCCACAAATAAACGAGCATCTTGGTTTCCGTAAATACTCTGATGTAATTCTCAAAATGAAACGAAGATGGCCAAATCGTACCGCTATAAATCTCGTTTTTCGGTTTTATGGAAGTAAAGAGCATCCAGATAAACGGAAACACCATCAGTATGCTTAAGCCGATTAACGTTACGTAATTGATCCACGTTTTGTATTTGGGTAAGTGCAAGTCCCCGCCTCACCTTCTAAACAGAAATTTCGATAGGATATAATTTAATGCGCTGATCAGCAGACAAAGGACAAGGAAGATTATCGCCAAAGCCGAAGCGGGTCCGGTCTCGAACCATTCGAAAGCCAACACGTAGAAGTAATAAAGAATGGTCGAAGTCGCGCCTGAAGGTCCGCCTTGCGTGATAATGTAAATCTGATCATAGGCTTTCAGGGAATTGAGAGTAAAAAAGATAAACAAGAATACAAGGATGGGCGAGATCGCGGGCAGGGTGATCTTTAACAATTTGCGTAACCCCTTGCCCCCGTCCAAAGCATTCGCTTTCTCTACTTCGGGATCTAATTTGGCCAATGACGACGTAAGCAACAAGATAGCTAGTCCAACATACTGCCAGATGGTGACGACAATAACGACAATCATCGCCGTAGTTCGTCCGCCTAGCCACTCAATAGGCTCTAGGCCAATCCCTTTCAAGAGGGTATTAACGATCCCCGAATCGCGATCGAAGATGCCGACCCAAACCATAGAAACGACAACGGTCGGCGCCATCCATGACGAGAACGTAGATGCGAGAAAGAAATTACGCAGCGTTTTTATTTTGCTTAGCTTGGTAGCGACGTACAATCCGATTAGGATCGGAGGAACTACCGTGAAAAAAGTAAATACGATCGTATTCATCAATACTTTGGCGAAAAAGGCATCGCTGAATAAATTTGTGTAGTTCTCCATCATCACATAGTTATATGTGGGCGAAATATAGTTCCAATCGGTAAAACTAATCTGGAGCGATTTCGTCAATGGATAGATCCAAAAAACAACCAACGGAACGAGTGTCGGCAACAGCAGCGCAAATGCCCACAGGTTATCTTTTACGTTTTTGCTTTTTAGCCAGGCCATCTAGTCATACTCCCTAATCATGTCGTGGATGATTCCGCCGTCGCAGGGGTGCGAAATCTGAAAAAGCTTAGCTAATGTAGGAGCAATGTTCTCTAAACGCGCTTCTTCAATGGTTGTGCTTCGATTGATCTGGTAACCTGTGCATACCATGAATCCGTTCATTTCATCCACGTTAGAAGGGTGATACCCGTGTAAGCTCTTCATAGTCCGATATTTGGGCTGCTCCGGGGGAACGATATCTTCACCGCATACCGTAGCGTTCAAATCCAGGATTCCGATCGGCTGATATTCCGAACTAGATGCTCCTTCCAGCTCATAGAAATGATTCACTTCAGGAAATTGGCCGAAATAATCCATGATTTCTCTGTTTTGACGATTGTCTAACGTGCTGTAAAACAGCAACGATCCGCTTCCGTCCCCGACAAATCGAATTTGATCGTTTAATAAGTTTTCCCGCCAGCGACTTTGCTCCAAAATCTCATTGGGATAGAAGAACGTTTCAACATCGCTTTGGCCATGGTCGGAAAAGATAAACAAGTTGTAGGATCGCTGATTTTTCTTTAACAAGGCATCTATTCGACCGATATATTCCAACAGTCTCTCAACGTAAAGGGTTGCCTCTAAAGAGTCTTTCCCATGTTTATGAGACAGCGCATCGTAACCGACAAATCTTGAAGCAATAAAATCATAGGCGCCGGATTCGATTGCCTTGATCGTTTTATGCAAAGCCAAGTCATCGATTTGGTCTATCGCCTCGGCGTTTAGAAGCTGTTTTTTGCTGCTGGATTCCGTAACCAAATGATGAATATAAGGATTGCCGGAAGTTAGTGGCCAGTGGATACAGCAACTCGTTAATCCATGCGCGGCCAGCGAACGAAATAAGGTTTTCTTGTGCAGCTCCTCATTGCAAATGAGCTCGTGATCGCCGTACAGCGATATTCTTTCTATCGTTCGGAAATGGGACAACATATTATCGATTACGAAATGTTTATCATGGTTGCTTCCGGTTATTGCCGTAGCATGAGCGTTGAATGTAACCGACGGAAACGTGGTGACCAGTTTGTGGCAAATTGAAAAGTTATTCTCTATAAATGCCTTGGAATAGCGTTCAAAGAGGGTATAGCTCAAACCGTCCAGCGAGATCAGAACGTTCATGGAAGCCTCCTTACGTTTTTCTGAGTCGTTTTGTCGAATACGATGACATGGTTTGGCTTCATCCCGACGTTAAGCTTCTGTCCCTTCGCGTAAGTTTCCGTAAAGCTTTTTTTCACTAAAAAGTCGCGCGTCTTGTACTTCAAGTGCAGTAATACATCCGTACCTATAATTTCAGTGAACAAAATTTCCATTTCTAATGCATTCGAATTGTCGTCTGCAAGGAAACAATGTTCGGGTCTGATTCCGGCTACAATTTCGGGGTGATCCTGCATGACCTGAATCGGCAAGTTCGTTTCTAGCAATACTCCCTCTATATCCAAGTAGGTCTGTCCATTTCGCTCAATCAGACGAGCATCCAAGTAATTGATGGGAGGCGAACTGATAAAATTGGCGACGAACATATCCACGGGGCACTCGAGGATATCCATCGGGGTTCCGATTTGCCTGAACGCTCCCTCGGCCATAATGGCGATTCGATCCCCAAGCGTGACGGCCTCCACCTGGTCGTGAGTGACATAGATAAACGTAGAATTCAAACGTTCGTGAAGCTTTTTAATTTCGATTCTCATTTCGTTTCTTAATTTCGCATCCAGATTGGATAAGGGCTCGTCCATCAAGAAGACTTTCGGCTCTTTAACGATGGCTCTGCCGATCGCAACCCGCTGTTTTTGACCGCCGGATAATTCGCTGGGGAATCGTTTCAACAAGGGAGTGATTTGCAGAATATCGGCCGCCGTCTTGATCCGTTGTTCTCTTTCGTTTTTCTTCACCTTTTTTATTTTCAAACCGTAAGCCATATTCTCGAATACCGTCATATGCGGATACAAAGCATAGTTTTGGAAAACCATCGCCACCCCCCGATCCTTAGGCTCCATATCGTTGATGCAAACGTCCCCGACATAGACTTGACCTTGCGTAATGTCTTCGATGCCGGCTATCATTCTCAGCAAAGTGGATTTTCCGCATCCGGAGGGGCCCAGCAGAACCAGAAATTCTTTATCTTTAATGTCAAGATTGATTTGATCCAAAGTGTGTTTATCGTTCGTATATTTTTTGGACAATGATTTCAAAGTGATACTCGACATAATAAACATCCCTCATTTTTTAATATTCAATTTCTTTTGAATATTTGGTATGATCGTCGTATAAATTCGCGATAACTGCATTACGTACAAAAAAACTTGTACATTCAATGTAAATCATATGTGTTAATTGGGTGTTAACCTAAAATGCCGTATTTGTAAATCTGATCATACAATTGAAAAAGGACGTGTCCGAATGAGGCAGATGGCTACTCAAGCTCAAGAAGAATCCCCGCGGCGCATCATCGAATTGCGCGACCAGGTCATCGACGCTATCGCGAGAACGATGGATCTTTACGGCGCCAATTATTCTTTTGGCAAGCTGTACGGCATTATGTTTTTCGAGGATAGACCGATGACTCTGGAGGATATGAAGGACCATATGCACATGAGCAAGAGCAACATGAGCTATGCCATTCGGTCGTTGCTGGACTCCAGAATGGTTACGAAGTTGGAGGAAAAGAAGGATCGGAAGGATCAGTACGTGGCGGAGACCGACTTTTTCCAGACGTTCCATGTTTTCTTTACCATGAAACTCCAGAGGGAAATCGATGTCATGCTCGAGGCGATTAATCAGGTGATTCCCGAGCTTTCCGAAATCGCGCTTGCGGAGGAAACGAGCGATGCCGAGAGGCAGGAATGTCTGCGGGATCTTCATAAGTTGCGCCACGGCGTCAATTATTACACATGGCTTACGCAGTTCGTGAACCGGCTGCGGGACGGAGAGTTTCTGGATCGGTAAAACTGCGGCAAGTGATAACACTTTAGCTTGCATAAGCGCGCCTTGCCCTTCACGCCAAAAGAAGCACCTTCAGAATGAAGGTGCTTCTTTTGGTTAATTAATAATTAATCCATCCTTCATCGTGATGACGTGGTCAGCATATGAGAGCATTTCTTCATCATGCGTCACGAGTAAGGTTGTAATGTTTAATTCTTTCGTCAATTTACGGATGAGCGTCATGACATCCTTGGATCTGGTGGAGTCTAGACTTGCAGTAGGCTCATCGGCAAATAGCATTTTTGGCTTGTGGATGATGGCACGACCAATCGCGACCCGCTGTTTCTCCCCACCGGACAATGAGGATGGATAGGCGTTTTTGCGATGCTCCATGCCGATTGCTTTGAGGATCTTCATGACTTCTTCTTTTTGCTCGCGTTTACTCATCTTGGTCTCCGACACATTCAACATCAGCATAAGCTGATCTTCTACGGTAAGGAAGGGCACGAGATGAGAGGATTGAAAAATAAATCCGAACTGACTGGCGCGTATTTTACGAATCTCTTCTTGCGTCATGTCGATCATGTTCTTTCCCTCGAAAATAACCTGTCCGCCGGATGCGCGCTGAAGGCCAGCCGCGATCGTTAGAAGCGTGCTTTTACCAGATCCCGAAGCACCTACGAGAGCCGTTATTTCCCCTTGTTGTTGGGAAAGATTGACCCCGTTTAAGACTTGTTCGTCGACTTCGCCGTTCGTAAACGTTTTTCGGACGTCTTGTATCGTGAAGGTAGTCATATTAGACATCTCCTTGCTGTATGGCTTGTAGCGGCTCGACTTTGCGAATTTGCAGACCGGAAAGCGATGCGCCGATAAATCCAATGATTATGAATAGGATCGACAATTGAATGGTAGTCCCCATCGTGAGACTAAAAGGCATGCCTTCCGGTGCGATCGAATTAAAGCCCTGACTGAGCGCAATGGATAATACAAGCGCGATCGCGGTGATGAAGAACATTTGAGTCCACATCATACGGAATAAAGTACTTGTTTTTACGCCGATTGCTTTCAAGATCCCGTACAGTCCGATCTTCTGGACATTCATCATATAGAAGAAAATCGCAAACAACATGCCGCTAATGGCGACTAAGAACCAAATAATCATGTTAAGGGACATTTGTTCGGCACTATAGCTCGCAATCGTGTTCAGTAGCTGATTTTTTGAAAAAGATTGTAATCCGTCAATAGACTGAGGTTGATCCTGCGTTGGGATGAAAAGCAATTGCATCGTATTCACGCGGTACATTTCTTTATAGTTATCCATGTGGATAAAAGCAACGGGCGCGTGGCTGTATTTCTTCTGGTCCGCAAATCCGATGACTTTAAGTTCACCGCTGAACTGATTGTTCGTTAATACGTCTCCGACTTGAATGCCATCTTTCTCTAAGGAACGATCTAAGACGATTTCTCCTGGCTTCACGTTCTCGAACAATTTAGATTCGGTTGAAGTCACGAAGGCAACTCCATGCTGTTTGTCCTCCGCATCGTTCACGAATCCCATCTGAATGGAAAGTGCCGCTGCATCCTTATGTTCCTGTAACACGCGTTCTTGTACGCTTGGATCTATTTTGGAAAGAGTATAGGTTTCATCCGCTTTTTCATTCATATAGAAATGACCGGAGGGTAGATTCTTGATTAAAGCCGCGTTATCTTGCGATAAACCATTGGCGAGTCCCGATATGATAAAGGTCAAAAAACTAACTAAAAAAATGATGGAGCCTAAAATAACAAACTTCGCTTTGCTTTTCTTGATTTCTTTCCATGCCATATTCATGACTGCACCTCCCTTTCTCTGTTGCACTTTGAGTATGCAGTCGCAATATGAACGGATGATGAACGGAGCATTACAGGCTCATCATCACCGTTATTATGATGCCGCAGAAACGAATTACAAATGACGCCTATGCGGATACCGGTTGAGTACCGGTGCCAGCATAGGCGTCATGAAGGGTGAGGGATGAAACCTCTATTATTCTAAGCTAGTCGCGTCTTAAAATCCTGATAGCCGAATTGGCGGACCACGTTGCAATCGCCGTCTTTGCTTTGAACGGCAATGGCCGGCAGCGCCATACCGTTAAATGTGTTGGTCTTCACCATGGAATAGATCGCCATATCTCCGAACACGATACGATCGCCGCACTTTAACGGTTGATCGAACGAATAGTCCCCGATTACATCTCCCGTGAGGCAGGTTTGGCCTGTCAGTCGATAAGTAAACGGCTTCTCTCCGGGATCTCCCGACTCCAGAACGGGGGGACGATACGGCATTTCCAATACGTCCGGCATATGACAAGTCGCGGAGGTATCGAGAATTGCGATATCGATTCCGTTCTTATGAAGATCCAGCACGGAGGTGATGAGGTAACCCGCGTTGAGCGCTACGGCTTCCCCTGGTTCCACATAAACCTCTAGACCATATTTTTCTTGCATCCGCTTAATACAAGCTTCGAGGGTGGAGAGATCATAATCGTCTCTCGTGATATGGTGGCCGCCGCCAAAGTTGATCCATTCCATCTGCGGCAGCCACTCTCCGAACCTCTCTTCGACCGCGCGCAGCGTCGTTTCCAAGTCGTCGGAATTCTGCTGGCAGAGGGTGTGGAAGTGCAGTCCTGATACGCCGTCCAGCAAGTCCGGGCGGAAATCCTCCCGTTTGACCCCGAACCGGGAGCCGGGCGAACACGGATCGTAGATCTCGTGGCCGACCTGGGTCGAGCATTCCGGGTTGATGCGCACGCCGATCTTCCGGCCGGCTTGAAGAGCCTTGTCTTTAAACTTCTCTAACTGCGAGAAGGAATTAAAAATGATATGGTCGCAGATGGAGATGATTTCATCGATCTCGTCTTCCCGATAGGCGGGGGCAAAGACGTGGTTTTCTTTGCCCATCTCCTCGTGGCCTAATCGGGCTTCGAATAAGCCGCTAGCTGTCGTGCCGTTCAAGTATTCGCCGATGAGGGGGTAAAAGGTTGTCATAGAGAATGCTTTTTGGGCCAAAATAATCTTTGCTCCCGTTCGCTGCATCACGCCGCTCAGGATTTTAAGATTTTTCTCGATGAGAGCTTCATCGACGACGAAACAAGGCGTTGGCAGTTCGTCAAACCGCATCTTATCGAACCAATGCCGGTTGCTTACGAGCCTCTTGACCATCGTCAACCAGAACAGGATTAAAGTCTTCTACCCACGGAAGTCCCCATTTGTTCAACTCTTCCATGAACGGATCCGGATCGAACTCTTCGACGTTGTATACGCCGGGTTTGTTCCATTTGCCGGTAAGGACCATAGCCGCGCCGATCATGGCTGGAACGCCGGTCGTATAAGAGATCGCTTGCGAGCCCACTTCCCTGTAGCACGCTTGGTGGTCGCAAACATTGTACACGTAGTATGTTTTGTCTTTGCCGTCTTTTTTCCCTTGGAAAATGCAGCCGATATTCGTTTTGCCGACGGTACGCGGCCCCAGCGATGCGGGATCCGGCAACACGGCTTTTAAGAACTGGAGAGGAATGATCTGCTTGCCTTCGAACTCGATCGGCTCGATCGAAGTCATTCCGACGTTCTCCAATGCTCTAAGGTGAGTCAGATAGCTTTGACCGAATGTCATGAAGAAGCGGATACGCTTAAGTCCCGGCATGTTAACCGCAAGGGATTCCAGCTCTTCATGGTAAAGCAAATACATATCCTTCTGGCCAACTTCGGCGAAGTTATATTCGCGCTTGATTTCCATCGGCTTGGTTTCGATCCATTCTCCGTTCTCCCAATATCTGCCGTTGGCGGATACTTCGCGGATATTGATCTCCGGATTGAAATTCGTCGCGAACGGATAGCCGTGATCGCCGCCGTTGCAGTCCAGAATGTCGATGTACTCAATCTCGTCGAAGTAATGCTTGAGCGCGTAAGCCGAGAATACGCCCGTGACGCCCGGATCGAATCCGCTGCCTAGAAGAGCGGTAATCCCGGCTTTCTCGAAGCGTTCGCGGTAATCCCACTGCCATTTGTATTCAAACTTCGCGGTATCTTCCGGCTCGTAGTTAGCCGTGTCCATATAGTGGGTTTTCGTTGCCAGACAGGCATCCATGATGGTCAAATCCTGGTACGGCAACGCCAAGTTCATGACGATATCCGGTTTTACCTCGTTAATTAAAGCGATCAGCTCGTCCACATTATTGGCATCCACTTGGGCTGTCGTAATTTTCGTTTTTCCGCCATCCAGCTGTGCTTTTAACGCATCGCATTTCGATTTGGTCCGGCTCGCGATGCAGATTTCTTCAAAAACCTGGCTGTTTTGAACGCATTTATGGATGGCTACCGATGCCACTCCTCCGCAACCGATGACTAACGCTTTTCCCATTTCTCGATCTCCCTTGCTTTCAGATTTGTTTGAGGGTCCAGATGAATGAGTTTTTACGCACAAAAAAACAAGTCGTAAAAACGCATCATCGCGTATCACACTTGTTTAGATATACATACGAATATTAAACGTCCCCGCAAATGGGACATAGCTTTTGTAAGGAAGCTAAATAATATTCAAAATATATCAGTAACGAATCAGAGTCTAAATAGCAAATAATCACTATGCCACTCTTATTGACCGTTTCACAAGTTGTGTGCGAATGCACTGGTTGTAAAGTAACCAACTCATAAAATTTGAGCTTTTAACTCAATCAATAAGGCAACTTAACGTTGCCAGTCGGCATTTGACCCGGCTGTCCGTATGGCCTTAACTTCCTTATCGGAAGTGGTCAAAAATTATCTGCTTGGAAAGGCTCCGTATATTTTGAATAACTGCTTTCCAATAACGCAATCTCATAATATCACAAACTCTGAATATAGCAATGGGAAATTTTTTTTTTCGACATTTGATTCTCGATGTAAAAGGCTCTCTAGACCGAAAGTCACTTGTCTCGATTGCTTCGAATGAAGCGATTGCGAAGATAACCCTACAAGATCAGCTTCGCGAGACGATGAATCCCCTGGTCGATCGATGCTTCATCTACTTTCGCAAACCCCAGCACCCATCCTTTTCTTTTGCTTTCCAAACAATACGGTCCAAGAGGGTACACGCGTATTCCTTCCCGAAGGGCTAACATTGTCACGGCTTCTTCGTCGTACGACTCTTCGGCTTCAAGCAACATATGCAATCCCGTTTCTACGCCGCTTAGCGTAAAACGCTCCCCTAAACCGCTAGTCATAACAGCCTTTGTCATGGCTTCGTGCCTTCGTCGGTACACATTTTTGACTCTTCTCATATGGCGCATAAAATGCCCGTTCTTGATAAAGTGGGTTAGCGTTAATTGGTCCATAATCGGGAGGTGACGGTAAGTCAGCTCTTGTACCCTGGCTAGTTGAGCGATTGCCTCGCTAGAGCCGACGATTGACGAAATACGAATGCCTGGAGCGATCATTTTGGAGAAACTCATTAGGTACAAGGTATTATTCGGTTCTTGGCTCATTAGAGTTGGAAGCGGCTCCCCGCGATATCGAAATTCACTATCATAATCGTCCTCAATGATCCAAAGTCGTTCTTGAACGGCCTTATGCAGCAATTGTTGCCTGCGCGGTTCCGACATAACGACTCCGGTCGCGCACTGGTGCGAGGGGGTCGCAAAGATCAGTTTGGATTGCGGGTGAATACGCTCAACCACTAGACCGTATTCATCAACGGGAACGGGTACCACATTCATACGTCGATATTTCATCGCCATCCAGGCCGCCGGAAAACCGGGATCTTCTACGGAAACGGTGTCGCCGTCAGCTAAAAGCGATTGTGCGATTAAGTCAATGCTATGTTGAGCTCCCGAGGTTAATAGAATCTGGTTTGTTTGGATATGGATGCCTCGTTCAAGCGATAAATAACGCTGAATTTCCTCGCGTAACGGCGTAAAACCATAGGGATTACCGTAAGCCCAGCTTGATAGATCCATATCGGCGGATGCTTGGAGAAGCGATTGTCGCCAGTTCTTTTGAAATTGTCCATCCAAGTAGGGTTCATGGGGGCTAAAATCAATATCCGCTTTTCGCTGTTCCTTGCCTCTGAACCAGTCATGCAACAGATCTACAGCCGAATCCAACAAGGGAAGCGAGGGGGGAGTGGGACCATTTGTCATGTTTTCATTCGTTGGCTTAGCGACGTGCTTCCAATGACTTACTCGCGTTCCTCCCCGGCGAGAGGTAACCGTGTAGCCTCGACTTAGCAATTCCTCGTAGACGATCTGTATCGTCGAGCGGGAGACCCCTACCATGTGAGCAAGCTCGCGAGAAGGAATCAGCAATTCTCCAGGGGCCCAGATTCCGTTAGTTATATTATGAATCGCTTGATCAAGCAGTTGCTGCCAGATCGGCCTCTTATCATTACGAATTACTTTCATCATCGTATACACCTCAAAATAAAAGCTCCAACCCTAATATGTTTATTATGGATTGCTTTTAAACGTATTTTTTGGATCTTTTAGCACACTCCATTCATTGATATACTACCGAATAACGCTGGTATTCGCAATCTGGCCGTTGCCGCGCTCTAGAAGATTATCGGAGCTAGGGATGAAAACGATAGGAGTGAAGGGAGAGATTTCGAAATGGATTCGGTTCGCTACAAGATCAGAGAGTGCCAGGATCAAGAGAAGATCGAGAGTTTTCTTCACCGAGCGAGAATCGGGTATCTTGGGTTGGTCGACGGAAAGCTGCCCTATGTTGTACCGCTTAATTATGTATGGACCGAGGGGAAACTTTATTTTCACGGAGCCGGAGATGGAAGACGTAATCAAGTCATGAGCGATAATCCGGAGGTATGTTTTACGGTATGCGAGGAATACGGAACCATTACGGATCCGGTACCTGCCAAAACGGATACGGCTTATATGAGCGTAATGATATTCGGACAAGCGGAACCGATCGCGGATTTGGATGAAGCGACTTATGTACTTCAGGAAATGATCAATAAGTATGTCCCCGGTTACTATGACCGCGCCTTGCCCAAGCAACATGTGGAAAGGTATAGGTCGGCTGTATTCGGCGGACCGGTTCAAGTTTGTCGGGTAATTCCTCGCCATATGACGGCAAAAGAAAGTCCTGTTGAAGCAGAAAAAATGTATAGAACGGGCATGAATGCCGGACGAATAATTTAACGACAAGATATCTTTGCGACCCGCGCCATACATGGATAGAATTTCTCGAGTAAGCTGCAGTCTACTCTCTGTGCGTTCACATGGAGTCGAGCTGCGGCTTATTTTTGTTGCGATTCGGGGATGAGGGTCGCCACCCTCGCGCTCTACCTATTTCGGAGTAGATTTCGGCTCGGTTGCGAGGCTAAACGCGTCAAAATACCTCGAAATGAGTATGGTCTTTTGGTCGCGCGCGCATTAACCTAACAGCGTTGAATGCAACCGGGATGAAGATGAACGGTTAACCGATGATCGCTTTTTCTCCTCTCGGGTACCCGATACCAATCGCATTAGACGATTTTACGAACGAAAGGGATAATCCTATGCAAAAACGCAGCATTCCCTCCTTGCTGGCAGCCGTCGCGTTGCTGTTGCCGCTGCTCGGAGCTTTGACGACAGCGGCACCCCTCCGGACGGTTAGCGCGGCTGCTCCCCAAGGCCAATTGATGACCAGCTTCGAAATGGTAATAAATACGGCTTACGCCGGACGAGCTACGCATTATGTATACAGCTCGGGCGGAACGATTCGCGAAGTCTTCGACCTGCCGCCGGCCGCGGCCGATTGGGCTACGCCTTCCAACTTTTACGAGGCAGGCTGGGGACGTAACAGCACCGCGGAAATCTATACCTACAGCCATAACGGCCGTATCCGGCAAACGTCCGACAAAATGAGTATTCCGCCCGACGCTACTTGGGCTACGATATCCTCTTTCGAAATCGACGATACTCCCGGCCAACCGGTCAATAATCCCGTCTTTCGCTACTCGATGAACGGGTCCGACATTCTGACCGCGACTAACGCGATAGATATTCCGCCGAACGCCCAGTGGGCGACGCTCGCTTCCTTCGGAACGGCTTGGGTGGAGATTAGCAACGTGCAGTATACGAACTACAGCCTGAGCCGTCCGATTCCTTCCGTCGTTTCGTTCTCGATCAGCTCGGACGGAGGAAATCCTCAGTACGTCAAACCCGGCGATTCCCTAACGGTAACGCTTGTAACCGATCGCCCCATCATGGCGCCGATCCTGAGGATGGCAGGCCGCACTCTGTTCTCCGAGGGAGGCGGAACCAATTGGCAAGGCGGTCTGTATCTGTTCGATTATAACGTCGACGAAGGCCCGATTCCGGTATCGGCGGAATTCTATTCCATGGAAGGAGCGCCGGGGTCCATCCTTTCGGCGACGACGGACGGCACGTCCTTCGTTCACGACAAGAATGCTCCCTCTCTTTCCTATACGTTATCGCCCGACGGCCCGACGAATCAGGACGTGACCGTACAGATTACGGCGAGCGATGCGGGTAGCGGAATAGAGATAGTCAAAATGGCGGAAGGTTTGCAAGACGCCTCCTATTTCCTGACGGGAGGGATCACGTTCGCGGGCAGCTTCACGGCGGACGAGAACGGAGCCTTCACCGCGTACGCGAGGGATCGCCTCGGTAAAACAACGGTGCTGCCGGTTACGATCGCCAATATCGACCGCGAAGCGCCGACGTTGACGCTGACGCCGAGCACGACCGCGCCGACGAACGCGGATATCGTGGTGACGGCGGAGGCCGCCGACAATGTCGCGATCGGCAAGCGGGCGTGGGCGGAGGGTACGAGGGATGCCGCCTTTTTCAAAGCCGGCAACGGAACTTCGTTCGCGAATGCATTTTCTGTGGCCGAGAACGGGACATATACCGCCTACGTTGAAGATACGGCCGGTAACGAGGCGTTGGCGACGATCGCCGTCTCTAATCTACTGCGTCAGGCACCGACGATTACGTTGACGCCTTACCCAAGCTCTCCGACGAACAGGCCGGTAGCGGTTGTCATCGAAGCCCGTCCTGCAGGAGAGGAAGCCGGCAACTCGTTGATCGAGCTCCGCTGGGCCAAGGGCGAACATGACGTTGCCTTCTTCGCGGGCGGGGGCGGACAAGATGCGCTTGCAGCGGGGGAGTTCGAAGCGGAGGAGAAAGGCTTCTACTCGGTCTATGCGAGGGATGCGGTCGGCAACGAGGCGGTCGAGCGGATTCTGATTTCCAACTTGGATTCGGAGGCGCCGAGGCTAACGCTAACGCCGAGCTCGACGGCGCCGACGAACGATAGCGTGACGATTTTCGTGTCGGCGCAGGACCTCGACAGCGGGATCGAGAGCCTTCTCTGGTCAGCGCAAGCTCCATTGCCGGACGTTCCGTGGCCGTCCGGCGAGGTCGAAGACAACGAATTCACCGTCGAGACTAACGGCACGTATACCGTGATGGCCTCAGACCGGGCCGGGAACGAAACGCTAGAGTCCGTTGAAGTGACGAACATCGACCGCGAAGCGCCGACGTTGACGCTGACGCCGAGCACGACCGCGCCGACGAATGCCGACGTCGCGGTGACGGCCTCGGCGTCCGACAATGTCGCGATCGGCAAGCGTCTTTGGGCGGAAGGAACGAGGGATGCCGCGTACTTCCAAGCCGGCAACGGCGCTTCGTTCACGGATGGTTTTACCGCGACGGCAAACGGGACGTACACGGCCTATGTTGAAGATACGGCCGGCAACGAAACGCTGGCGACGATTGCGGTGTCCAATCTGTACCGCCAGGCGCTGTCTATCGCGCTAACGCCATTCCCGATAGACCTGACGAACGAGCCGGTAACGGTAGGCGTCGAAGTTCATCCCGAAGGGGAGGACGATGGCAATCCGTTGACTGCGCTGCGCTGGACGAAGGGCGAACGGGACGCCGGCTTCTTCGCTGCCGGAGGCGGTCAAGACGCGCTTGCGGCGGGGGAGTTCGATGCGGACGAGAACGGCTTTTATTCGGTGTACGCTCGGGATGCTGCCGGGAATGAGGCGATCGCATCCATCGACATTCTCAATATCGATCGTGAAGCGCCGACGCTGACGTTAACGCCAAGCACGACGGCGCCAACGAACGATAGCGTGACCGTTGCCGTGAACGCGGCGGATGGAGGAAGCGGCATGGAAAGCGTCCGCTGGTCGGCAGCCTCTCCAGTTCCGGATTCCCCGTGGACGTCCAGCGAGGTTATCGATGACGAATTTACCGTTGAGGAGAATGGAACGTATACGGTTGTCGCCACCGACAAGGCGGGCAACGAAACGACCCGGCAGCTAACCGTGGAGAACATTTTCCTTGAAGCGCCGGCGTTGTCGCTGAGTCCGGAGACGACCGAGCCGGCGGGCGGCAAGGTGAACGTATCGGTTCAAGCGGCCGCCCGGGGAGCGGGGAATTCGATTGCCGACCTCCTATGGTCGGCTGGAGAACGGTCGTTGGGGTATTTCCGCGAAGGACTGAGCGAGAATATTACGGCAACCAGGCAGTTCGATGCGGTTGCCAACGGGAAGTACACTGTCTACGTCCGCGATGCCGCCGGCAATGAAGCGCTGGGGACGATCGAGATCGACAATATTCGGCGCACGAATGCCGCGCTTTCCTCGCTCTTCGCGATGATCGGCGAGGAAAAGGAAGAGCTGGCGTTCACTCCCGCTTTCGATCCCGAACAGCAGAACTATACGCTTAAAGTGGGCAAAGAAGTAAGTTCGCTGACGCTGAAAGCCTTGGCAGCGGATGAGGACGCCGCGGTCCTCGTAAACGGCAAGCCGCTTGTCCGCGGGGAGTCGGTTTCGATTCCTTTGAGCTTCGGCGTCAACACGATTCGGATTGTCGTTTCGGCACAGTTTCCATCCGTACAGAGAACCTATACTATCGAAGCTACTCGCGAAAGTCCGCCTTCTACCGGAGGCGCATCCGGTTCGACGTCCACCGGAGGAACTTCCGATTTGCCGGCCCCCGCATTTACCGTGTGGGTGAACGGCAAGCAGGCGAAGGCCGAGTTGAACGAAACCGCCAGCGGCAGCCCGGACGGCAGGCTTACGAAAGAGCTGAATCTGGAAGATGCCGCGGAGATCGCCGCTCTCGCGCGGCAGAGCGGGGATAACGAGCTTCGCATCGGACCGATCGGCGAGTTCGCTTCGCCGATGGACGCAGTCAAGCTCCGGCTGTCGGCGCGAGCGCTGTCCCAGCTGTCGGCGCATAATATCCGACTGACGCTGGACAGCGGCGTTGCCGCTTATGAATTGCCGGCCAGGATTTCGGTTGCGACCGGAGGAGAGCTGGTCGTGGAACTGAAGGCGCTGCGTCAGCCGAAGGATTCCGAGCGTACGCTAAGCGGCGCCGGTTCAGCCGGCGCGGGCGGGTTAAAGGCGATGCTAGTCGGCGTCCCTGCCGAAGTTGCGGCAAATGTCGCAAGCGCGGCATCCGAAGCCTCTTGGCTTGTGCTGCCTTTGCCGAACGGACTCGATTCCGCCGCCCTGCGCAAACTTGCGGTCTTCCTAGAGAACGGAGACGGCTCGAAATCGATCCTGCCCGGTAAGATCCGCTACGACTCGCAAGGCCGCGCGACCGGCATCGCGGTGCGCTCCGGCGCTTCCGGCCGAGCCGCGGCGCTCCAGGCCGAGCCGATCGAAGTCATGTTCGAGCGTTATGTCAGCGGCTATGCCGCCGGCAGATTCGGCCCGGCCCGGCAGGTCACGCGCGCCGAACTGGCCGCCATGCTCGTCAAACTGTCGGCGGCGGACGGCAACGTCCGCACCGGCGACAGCACCGCGGCGATATTCCGCGATGTGCCGCAGGAGCATTGGGCCGCCGCGGCAGTCGCTGAGGCGTCTGCCGCGGGTTGGATGGGCGGAAAGCCGGACGGACGGTTCAGTCCGAACGATCCGCTGACGCGCGCCGAACTGGCCGCGGTGCTCGCGCGGTGGCGCCAAGTGCAGGCCTCCGGCCAGACCCGCTTCCCGGACGCGGTATCTCACTGGGCCGCCGCAGCGATTACCGCCGCCGAGCGTCAGGGCTGGATTACCGGCTACGCGGACGGCAGCTTCCGCCCCGATCAGAGCGTCACGCGGGCCGAAGCGGTCACGCTATTGAACCGAGTGCTCGGCCGTCCGTCCTTGCCGGCCGGCGGCCAAGCTTGGTCCGATGTGCCCGACTCCTTCTGGGCGGCCGGCGCCATCCGCTCCGCTTCGCAGACGTTTGAGGCGCTCCGCTACCTCAGCGGCGAAGTCGAACTGATCCGCAAGTAAAAACATACGGGGACGTCCCCTTCCCGATTTGCATCTGTACGTCCGATGCGCAAAACACGAAACGCAAAAACGCCAAGAATGCGTCTTGGCGTTTTTGCGTTTCGTGTTATCTAAGGGAGCCGTGACTGCTTCAGACTCCCCCGATTTCAGCGTAAACCCGTTCATGATCTGATCCCATGCAAGGTCGGAGCCCCTCCAATCTCTTCCTCTAGGCACCCAAACGGAAGCGACATGCCGAAGTCCCCAATCCCCATGCGTCACCTCGTGGTAGTCATTCGTTTCGTTCACGACCAGCAGCCGGAATTTACCGGGTACGATCTTTCCTAAGGCGGCGTGCAGTCGCTGAGCATCGCTCTTGGAAGTATCGGTTCTAATAAAACAGATCGACCCCTTCTTAGCCGCCGATATCAGAGCTTTAATGCGACGGTCGACTTTTTGCTTGAAATCGGGATAAGTATCTATCCAGTGGTATCGCAAAGGGAAATCATGGTAAGAGATGACTTGATGTCCGTTATCTCCTACGACGTGTTGATCCGCATCGGTACCCAGAACCTGAAGACGGTCGAATTCCATAAACCCTTCAAACCGATTCCGGATTAATCTGGATACGTTTGCAGCGTCGCGCGAGATAAACCAATCCAGCGGACCGGCGAATTTCCTTAGCTGAAGTCTTCTTAACTGATAAGCGGTTTGACAAGTCGAACCCAAGCTAACATAAGCGCCGTAAGCCCCCGCACCGTCCGTCCATTTCATCCGATTCGCTCCCTTGTCGTCGTCTTCCTATTAAGGGCGATACTTCAATCGGTATATGATGGTCCGTTTGGGAGCGTAACGGCGATAGACCCGGTTCACCGCCATCAGGCGGTGAAGTATTTACCGGCTTTACCGCAACATAATAGACCCGCCGTCGACCATTAGCGTCTGACCCGTCATGTAACTGGAGTCGTCGCTCGCCAAGAATACGGCAACCCGTCCGATATCTTGTTCGCAGTCGCCCATCCGTCTCAACGGAACGGAATCGACCATCGCGTGATACTCGGCAGGGAACAGCTCGCTCCACTTCTTCACGCCCGGAGACAAGGCGATCGGACTGATGCAGTTGACGTTAATGCCGTCGGCGCCCCATTCGTTGGCCGCTACTCGCGACAGCCCGCGAATCGCTTCCTTCGCGGAAGCGTAAGCCGCTTGCGTCGGCATGCCGCTAAGTCCCGCGCCGGAGGCGAAGTTAACGACCGATCCTTTCGTTTCTTTAAGATACGGATAGACCAGTTGCATTAAGAAGAAGGTAGGATAAAAGCTGGTATCGAACGAGAGCGCGAGGTCCTCCGGAGTCGTCTCGGCAAACCTCACTTGTTTGGACACATGCGCGTTATTGACGAGAACGTTGATTTTGCCATAGGCTTGCACGGTTTCGTCTACGATGCGCTTAAGCTCGGATCGTTCGGTAATATTCGCTTTAATGAATTTTCCATGGCTGATTTCATTAAGCTCTTGTTCCGTAGCGCGCCCTTGTTCCTCGTTAATGTCTACGATGACGATCTTAGCGCCTTCCTTGGCCATCGCATGAGCAATACCCCTCCCGATGCCGGAGGCGCCGCCGGTAATAATCGCTACCCTATCTTGAAGTTTCATCATGCATCACCCTTCTGTATTGGGAATGGATTTCGGAGGCCAAACTAACTTAGAGCGTGAGCCCGCCGTCAACGAGGACGATGGAGCCCGTCATGTAGCTGGCGCGATCGGATGCGAGGAACGAGACCATCTCCGCGAGCTCATCCGGCTTCGCATAGCGCCCCATGCGCATATTGCCGACTTCCTCCGGCACGTATCCGCCCGACATGAACGCCTGCTCGACGCCCTTCGTGAGAGCCGTCTCAACGCCGCCCGGACAGATGCCGTTGACGCGGATGCCTTGCTTCACGTATTCGATCGCCGCGCCTTTCGTCAGGCCGACAACTGCGTGCTTGCTCGCGGAATAAGCGGAGGCGCTATGCTCGCTCTTAACTCCAGCGGTTGACGCGGTGTTAATGATCGCTCCGCTTCCTTGCTTTTCCATCACTTTTAGAACATATTTCATGCCGAGGAAGACGCCCCGGACATTAACGTTGATCACCCGATCGAACTCGTTCTCGTCTGTGTCGGCGAGCTTCGAGAACTTCTGTACGACGCCGGCGTTATTGAAGAAAATATCGATCCGCCCGTAAGAATCCACTGCCGCGTTGACGTAACGCTGAACATCGTCGCTATTCGATACGTCGGCCTGCACGAAGATCGCTTCGCCGCCTTGCTCTTGAATAAGACGAACGGTCTCCTGGCCAGATGCTTCGTTGAAATCGACGGCAACGATCTTCGCGCCGTAACCTGCCATTTTTAAGCTGCTTGCACGGCCGATGCCGCTTCCTGCTCCTGTTACGATTGCGATTTTATTGTCCAACATATCTGGATCATCCCTTTCCGGAGTGCTAGCAGATATTCTCTGCATGTTCAGTTTAGTACGCGCTCATTGCTTCTAAATTGTATTTATCAACGATTTGTAGTATTTTTTTAACATTGCAAAATGAACCTAAATCGGACCCGATGGAGGTCGGCATGAATAAGCTCTCAGAGCTGGATGTCTTTGGCCGTCTTCTCAATGACGCGCTTCAAATACCTGTTTTTGTCGTCCGTCCGGGAAGGGAGATTGAATCGGAATACGCCGATCATTCGCTTCGCGCGAATCCGTACTTCGCATCGATTCGCGATCAGATCGCCGGTTACGCATTTGCGCTGCATGCGGCTGAGCATCCGATCTATTTTACCCGTTCCCGTTTACAATATTTCTTCGTGAACGCGCTCGACGAAGACCGGTTTGCAGGCACGCTCGTCGTAGGTCCTTTCTTGCATGAGACGCCGCTCGACGGCGGCCAATGGAACGAGATGATAGATACCCTGCATGAGGGAAATCGGAGCCGGCTTCTGGAATTGTACGAAGCGGTTCCGGTGGTACTCCCGGAGCGCGTTCGCGCGATGAGTCTGATGATCCACTATGCGATTCACCGGAAGCTCGCGGATCCATCGGCGGATCTTCCGGCAGACGGCGTGCCGATAGCGGAACCGGTCGCGGAGAGGCAAGCGCCGGACGTAGAGTTGTCCCGAAGCCGCAGCAGCGGCTTGCTTCACGCGAATTTGTCTCACGAACGCGTTCTGCTGCATTACGTGCGCGGCGGGGAGAAGGAACGAATTCGAACCTTCGTCATGGAATCCATGATCGGCGAGGAAGAGTTCGGCGTGCTTGCCAAACGCAGCAAGCTCCGCAGCGAGAAGAATCTGAAGATTACGGGGATCGCGTTAATCTGCCGTGCGGCGATCGAAGGAGGCATGCACGAAGAGGATGCCCTAACGCTGAGCGACTATTACATTCAGAGGCTGGAGGAGACGAATACGCTGTCCGAGGCGGACACGGTCACGGTAGAGGCATTGTTCGATTTCGTCGACCGGGTGGCGGAGGTCCGTCGAGGCCATTACTCGCTAGCCGTTCAAGATTGTCTGAATGAGATCGCCAACCATTTGTACGGCGAAATCACGCTCGATCGGCTGGCGGAGCGCACTCGTCTCAGCCCGAACTACTTGTCCGGTCTGTTCAAGAAGGAGATCGGTTTGACGATATCCGAGTACGTCCAACGCGAACGGATCGAGGAAGCGAAGAAGCTGCTCACGCTGACCGACTATCCGATCGCCGACATCGCGGCATGGCTGAACTTTAACGACCAGAGCTATTTCAACAAGGTGTTCAAGAGATGGCAAGGGATGACGCCGAGAGCTTATCGGCAGTCCGATCGGCGTCCGGGGCGAGTAAGTTCAAAAAAGAACAAAATTTATTTCTAGGGAGAAGCCCATGGCGAGCATATGGTCGAGCTATAGGGAGCAGATCATTCAGCGAATTAATCAATTCAAAAGTGAAGGATACCTCATTATAGGTATATATATGCCGGCTGAAACGTAGTAAAATGTGGAAGTAAGCGTAGGATTTGAAGTATTGCGTTTGTTTGATGCTAGCTAATTTGGTCATTATTAAGAGGAAGGGGTGACATAGATGTTTCCACCAAGAAGCGGATTAAATGACAAAGGCGACCGGAAGCCGTTAAAAATTGTTATGAACCTACTTGCGAGCAGCGAGCAAGCGAGAATAGCGCCTGCGAAATAAGCATTCGATAGGAGTGAGAGCTGCGCCTAAGTCTTTGGACTTTCGGGGCAGCTTTTTCTTGTGGGAGTATAGGCAAGGAGTTGGAATTATTCATATGAGCTATTATTTTCAAGTCTGCAGTTCGGAGAGCTACCAGCAAAAATACCTTATATTTTTATTGGAGCATTATAACGAACTGAATTTACCTTATTCTTTTCCAGTCTCGCTGAGTTTCCTGGCAAGCCCCGTTCTATTAACAAAAGAAGCTTTCTTGTGTTTCAACAATGAGGATGAAGTTGTCGGGGCGTTTAGTTATATTTGCGGAACTGCGGAGAACCAATATACAGATACGCATGTGGTGCAAATTCAAATTATTTTCTTTGTTGAAAAGTACCGACGAAGCCGACTTTTTCTAGAAAGCTTACAATTTCTAGTGCAATATATATCGCAGCTACCTGAGTCTATTGTTGAGCTCCGTTTCTGGGTTCCGGTCCATCTCCGTTTGAATAGACTACTAGCCAAGCTTGCAGTGAGAGCGGCGACATGGGAGACTGCGCAAGGCGTGATCGATGAATATCATGCCGAATTCAAGGAATGGCAAGATTACATAATGAAGTTCGGAAATAAATGAACGATTAGGAGGTGGGCTACTTATGCTTGCTCATTACCGAAATTGCCAAAGTGATGAGGATTATGCCCAGTTCACTTTATATTTTATCCGCAACCGCAAAGACTTTAACCGCCAATTCTCACTTGCAGATGCACTTGTACATGTACTGGAATCCATTCCTAACTCCTGCATTATTTTAATCACGGACAAGATAGGCGCAATGATAGGTTGGGGGCATTATCGCTATCTCAACAGTGAGAATGAGTTCGATCCTGCAGGCGAAATCGTTTTTGTCAATTCGGTCATTGTTCACCCCTCCTATCGCGGCGGCCGCCTCTTTATTCAAGGGTTCCGCTATATGGTACAACAAATCGTCTCAGAGAATGGTGCCGTTAAATATTTTCAATTTTGCGCGCAGATCGACAACCTCTATCTTAATCGACTGTATGCAAAGTTTTCCCGCGTCATTGGACAAAGAGAAGGCTACTATGGAATAGAAAATGTCTATTCCGCGGATATAGGACAACTGCTTCAGTATCTGAATGGAAGCCCTGATCCAAGTAAGGTACACTAGAAAGCGATAACCTTAAGGCTATAGGGGGCGCGATTAACTTGCATTTCTTACGACTTATGCTGCGGCACTTGGCTCCCTATAAATGGCTGTGCGTACTATTAATATTTAGCGTTTGTTTTGAAGTCGCTTATGCCGTAGCTTCACCGCTAAGCCTGAAATATTTGGTAGACGATGCTTTTACTCCGAAGGACTTTCAGGCGTTCCTCTTCATAATGGCACTTTTGTTCGGCGGGGGACTCTTAAACATATTTGTCAGCGCCTGCGGCGATTACACCATTGGAAAGCTGAGCGGCGAAGTTATTCGGAAGCTGAGAGGCGAGCTGTTCGTCCATCTCCAGGGGCAGTCGCTCCCATTCTATCAACGGTATAAAGTCGGAGATCTCGTCACTCGTTTCTCGATGGATATGTCCTCCATCGAGAATGTGATTCGCTTTGCGGGTCCGATGCTTCTGAAGGAGTCATTAAGTACTCTGCTTGGACTCAGTATGCTGTTCGCAATCGAATGGAAGCTCACGCTAGCGATGCTGGCCGGTTCTTCGTTGATGTTCATAGGTCCTTGGTTGCTGCAAGGTCGGGCCGAAATCGTGAATCTGAACTACAAAGAAGCCCAGGAGCGATTCTCTAATACGATTGATGAAATGGTCAAGGGGCACAAAACCATTAAAGGCTTGCATCAGCAACTTAGATTTAGAGAACGGGCCGGTAAACAAATCCAAGATTTGTTTTCGTTCGGATTGAAGCTGCACGTCAACAATTCCTTGATGGAGCGATTGCCCTTAACCGCATTGCTCATTCTAAACGGGACGATGATCGGCTTCGGCGGGTATTTGATATTCCATGACCAAATGACCGTCGGTGGGTTTATGGCCTTCTTTACCTTGTTCATGAGCGTAGGCCAGGCAGGCTCCAACTTATCGTTCCTTATTCCCAAACTTATCGAATCGAAAATAAGCTTCCAACGCATCGAAGAGATATTCGATCAGCAGCCGGCCGTTCCCGAATCGTCCGTCCCCATAGAGCTTCCCGAATCCTTAGATGCTATACGGATGGACCGAGTTACCTTCGGTTATACCGAGGGAACTTATCAATTGCATGACGTCAGCCTGCGTATTGAAAATGGCACGTACGCCGCTTTCGTAGGGCCGAGCGGTTCGGGTAAAAGTACGGCGTTGCAGTTGCTTTCCCGATTCTACGATCCCATGCAAGGGACCGTCTTCATAGACGACTATGATCTGCGCGTCGTAAGCGAGGGTTCCTTACGAAAGCTGTCTACGTTGGTTAGTCAGGATACCTTCTTATTTAACGGGACAATTAAGGATAATCTAATGCTGGATAATAGGGCATTAACGGCTGAGGATATCGTAGAAGCGGCCAAGCAGGCGAGAATCCATGACGCGATAGTCGGTTGGCCTGCGGGATATGATACGATGATTCACAATGAAGGCGCATCTTTATCGGGAGGAGAACGGCAGCGCCTATCGATCGCGAGGGCGCTCTTAAGAGATCCGAAGCTGCTTCTGCTCGACGAGGTAACGTCTGCGCTCGATCCGGTTACGGAAGCCGACATTAATCGGTTACTCCAAGAAATTCGTCACAGCAAAACGATAATTTCAGTCACCCATCGGTTAGCGTCGGTCGTCAACGCCGATGTCATCTATGTCTTCCAAGCGGGTCGAATCGTCGAGTCGGGTAAACACGAGGAGTTATTAAGTCGACAAGGACTCTACTGCAGCCTATGGGAGAAACAGAACGGATTTCAGCTATCCCATGACGGAATGTATGCTACGGTCGATGCGGAGAGGCTCGCTAAACTGCCTTTTTTCGAAGAGATTGCCGCTCCGCTGTTGAAAGACGTTGCCGCGCTATTCTCGACAGAAACGTGCCAAGAGGGAGACTTGGTCGTGCAAGAGAATGAAGAAGGAAATAAATTTTACATCATTGTCCGCGGCAAGTTCGAAGTACTGAAGCATTCGCCCGAGGCGGGGGTGAAGCGGGTAGCCGTTCTGCAAGACGGCGATCACTTTGGCGAAATTGCCTTGTTGAAGGGCATTCCCCGAACCGCTACGGTTAAAGCGATGGGGCCTTCCGTGCTATTATCCGTAAGAAGGGAAGCTTTCCATCAATTGACTTCCGAATATCCAACCATTCTTAGAGCCTTGGAACGCTCATTGAAACTGAGAATGTGAGGCTCTTAATGAGTTATCGATGCGTCCATGAGACTTTTCGAATTCGGGAGCATGGAAAGTCCGAAAGGAAGGCATGAGGAGAAATTAAATCAGGTTTACCGACATTTTAAGCTTGTGGCACGTTAACGCGTATAGAGCTACATCCCTACCCGTTAGGATAGGGATGAATGAGTCTACTGGCTATTTCTTTTCCAATGACCGATACTCGTCCTCCAAAATGCTCATGAGAATGGAATCGTGATATCGATGATTATAGAAAAGCGCCTCGCGCTGGATCCCTTCCCGCTTGAAACCCACCTTCTCGTAAACATGAATCGCGCGCTCGTTATAGGAAAATACATTGAGCTCGATCCGGTGTAGATTGAGAATGCCGAAGCCATAATCCAACATTAGCCGCAGCGCTTCCGTACCATAACCTTTTCCTTGCTGATTATCGCTATTTATGGCAATACGAATGTTCGCATTACGGTTTATCCTATCGATATCTTGGAGCGCAATGTCTCCAATCGGCCTATCGTCGTCGCAAGCGACAATCAGCAGTAGCACGGATGAGCTGTCCTGTGCTTTTCCTTCGATATAGCTGACGATTTGTTCTCGGCTAAAGTGCTTTTGAGTACCGGTGAGTTTCCTAGTGTTTCTGTCGAACAGACCGGCGAAGTACCAATCGGTATCGGCCAGCTCGATCGGCCGTAAATAAACTTGTTTTCCTTCTAAAAAACGTACGGGTTCCATTTTCAATTCCGTCTCCTTTAGTAATTGATCTGTATCCTAATCTATCACCAATCTGTATACTTAAAAATATACAAATCGTTATATTTTCAGATGACAGATTGGACGCGAACTTATGATTTATACGCCTGATTTACACGCCTCTTCGAAGCTCCCCGTTTATGTCGCGCTATATGAGGCTATCAAACGGGATATTATAAGCGGAAAGCTAAGTCCGAATGATCGCTTGCCCTCCATCCGAGCGCTTGCCATGAATTTGTCGATCAGCACGACGCCGGTTGAAACCGCATATCAACAGCTAATCTCCGAGGGATTTGTGGAGAGTCGGCCGAGGCGGGGGTTTTATGTGGCACATTTGCCGGATTCATACGGGAAGCTTACTTTACAAGGCCGTCAGTTCGAGGATATCGGCCTGACTACGTCAGGAATGGCTGACCCTGCTTACTCTTACGATTTCCATATGTCCAAAAACGATTTTTCCTGTTTTCCGGTTAGTATCTGGAGACGATTGTTGAATCATACGCTCCGCGAAGAGTACGAGGAGTTGCTGTACTATGGAGATCCGCAAGGAGAAGCCGGTTTGCGTAAAGAATTGGCGGCTTATCTTTATCGTTTTCGCGGAGTGGTCTGCAGTCAGGAGCAAATCGTCATCGGAGCGGAGCAGCACTTGCTCATGAATTACCTCGCGGCAATGATGAGGAATCTCTCGCAGGGTATAGCCGTGGAGAATCCATGTTATCCGCTCATTCCTTCTACGTTTCAAGCGCAAGGGTACGAGTTATTCCACGTAACCGAAGCGGATAAGGGAATATCGATTTCGCGTCTCCAATGCACGCCTGCCCGCATCGTTGCGGTATCCCCCTCCCATCAGTTTCCTGGCGGACGAGTGATGCCGTTTAATGAACGGTTAGAGTTATTGGAGTGGGCGAAGGAAAGCCAAGCTTATATTCTTGAAGACGACTACGGGGGCGAGCTCCGTTACCACGGGCAGCCGGTTCCTGCTCTACAAGGTCTTGATTCGACCGCGAACGTCATTTATATCGGAGGCTTCTCGCAAATCCTTGCGCCGGATTTATGTATCCATTACATGGTTCTGCCGGAGGTATTGTTAGAACCGTTTCACGATACCAGGAGAAGATTAATGTTCGAACTTTCTTCTTCCCGGGTTTATCAGCGCACTCTTCAGCGATTTATGGAGCAGGGCTACTTTGAAAAGCATGTCCGTAAAGTAAGAAATCTGTATCGCAAAAAAAACCGCAAGCTGGCCGAGGCACTGGAAGCTCGATTCCGGGGGATAGGAGAGGTGATCAATGCAGAGGCCGGTCTGCATCTCGTTCTCAAGCTGCACTCTTCAACATCGGAGCAAGAAATGGTCGATGCGGTTAAGCCTTACGGGATCCGAGTTGCTTCTGGTACCCCGTTCTACGCGGGCGGCAACCCACCAAGCGAGCAGAGAAAATTCATAATCGGCTTTGGCGGCATAAAGTCTGAAAGGATAGAGGAGGGCGTTAGTCGGTTGAGGGAGTTATGGAATCCATATTTGTAAGTGAACAAAAAGAAGAACCGGCATAGAGCTCCGGTTCTTCTTTTCTGTATATAAATGATTGCAAGTAAGCAATCATCGTGATATGATTGGAAAACCACTGCCAGAAATTTTTGTTTCAAAACAGAGTTACTGCATCCTATCTATATTACTATCATAACATGCGGATTCATGGTTGTCAAACGTTAGGTAGCTTCTTTATACATGATCGAAGAGGAGAGTGTCGCAAAGATGATAAACGCGAAGGATTGGCAGCAGGAACAAGAGCGATTAGACCTGGTTACGGAACAATTGCGATCGACAATCGCCGGACTAGAGCCGGAGGTGGCCGGGCTGCGCGATCAGGCGACGGACATTCGCAAACGGTTCTGGGAGGAAGTTACGGTCAATACGAGCACGCACGAAGATTTCGAAGAAACCTTCTATAGCATAAAGCAGCAAGAAGCGATTTTGTCCGAACGGGAGCGAAGCCACAAATTACGGATGCAGCGATGGAAAAACATGAAGCGGCTGCTGCCTTCCCCGTACTTCGGGCGCTTCGACTTTCAAGAAGACGGCTTGAGCTTGAGCGAGCAAATTTACATCGGCGTATCGTCCTTCGTCGGCGAAGACGGCCTGAGCTTCCTAGTGTATGACTGGCGTACGCCGATAGCAAGTCTGTACTACGATTATTCCCCGGGAGAGGCCGCTTATGAAACGCCGGGCGGACAAATCGCGGGTACGATGAAGCTGAAGCGGCAATACCAGATCCGAGACGGTCAGCTCCGGAATGTGTTCGATACGAGCATAACGATCGGCGACGAATTGCTTCAGCAGGTGCTTGGCAAGGGCGCGGATGCGCAGATGAAGAGCATCGTGGCGACTATCCAGAAGGAGCAAAACGCCATCATCCGCAACGACAAGAGCCGCATGCTCATTGTGCAGGGCGCGGCCGGAAGCGGAAAGACGTCCGCGGCTCTTCAGCGCGTAGCGTACTTGTTGTACAAACACCGCGATAGGCTCAGGGCGGATCAGATCGTTCTATTTTCCCCTAATCCGATGTTTAACAGTTATGTATCGACGGTCCTTCCCGAGCTCGGCGAGGAGAACATGCAGCAGACGACCTTTCAGGAATACCTTGCGTATTGGCTAGGATCCGCGTTTCGTCTAGAAGACCCGTTCGAGCAGATCGAATATGTGCTGACGGCGGGATCGACGCAAGATTATGAAGCGCGACTGAGCGGAATTCAATATAAGGCGTCGGAAGCTTATCTGTTAGCTCTCCAAAGCTATGCGTCGTGGCTGGGGAAGGAAGGCATGCTATTCCGCGCGATCCGTTTCCGAGATCGCGAGTTAATTACGGCGGAGCAAATGAAGTCGCAATTTTACGGCTATGACAGTAACGTCCGCTTGGCTAACCGCGTCATTCTGCTGCGGGAATGGCTGCTTCAAGAGCTGACCTCGCTGGAGCGTAAGGAACGGGAGGCGCTTTGGGTTCAAGACGAACTCGATTACCTCGATAACGAGCAATATGCGGAAGCTTACGGCGAGCTGCTCAAGAAGGTTCAACGGGAAGACGCAGTCTTCGATTTTACTTCGGAATACGTGGAAGCTTATGGAGATTTTCGCGGGAAGGAGCAGGGCGAAGAGAATGTCTTCGACTTTGCCGGCCAGGAAGAAGAGTTGCTGCGCCGTATGATCGTGAAGGAGAGCTTCAAGCCGCTGAGGAAGGACGTGAAGCGATTCGAGTTCATAGATACGATCGGGCTGTACGATCAATTGTTCGATGAGGATGCGACTTTTCGTCAAATGCCGAACGAATCCGAGGTGCCGGAACGTTGGTCGGAAATCTGTAAGCAAACGAAAGAAAAGCTGGGTAAACTCGAATTATTCTATGAGGATGCGACCCCGTTCCTGTACCTGAAGGAACTCATCGAAGGCATTCGGACGAACACGGAGGTGCGGCATCTCTTCGTCGACGAAGGCCAGGATTATTCGCCGTTCCAATACGCGTTTCTCAAACGGCTGTTTCCTCGAGCCCGCATGACGGTGCTCGGAGATTTCGGCCAAGCGATCTTCCCCCAAGCAACGAATTTGCACGAGGCGGATTCGCCTTTGATCCGGCTATACGGAGAAGACGAAACGAACCTGATTCGCCTCGTCCGAAGTTACCGTTCGACTCGCGAGATTGTGGAGTTTACGAGGTCGCTGCTGCCGGGCGAACATATTGTGCCCTTCGATAGGGGCGGAAGGAAGCCGTACCTCTCGAAGGTTGGCAGCGGCGAAGAGCGGACGGCGCGAATAATCAAGGATCTTGCGGCGCTGGAAGCCGAAGGTTTCGACTCCATCGCCATCATTACGAAAACCGCAGCCGAAAGCCGCGAGGCTTATGAAGCATTAACGTCGCAAGGGTGCGAGGGACTGCGGCTCATTACGAAAGAAACGATTACCTTCGAGAAGGGGGCGGCGGTGATGCCTGCCTATCTCGCCAAGGGCGTCGAGTTCGACGCCGTGCTGATCTACGATGCTTCTTCTCAAGCCTACAACCGGGAAAGCGAACGCAAGCTCTTCTACACCGCATGCACGCGAGCGATGCATCGTCTTCTGCTGTATGCGACAGGAGAATGGACGCCTTATATCCGGGCGTTGGATACAACTTTGTTTGAAGTAGAGCAATAAAGGGATAGGATAGGGACGGCAACTTGAGGTTGCGGGGTAATGCAACCAAAGCTATCTTTACTTTTCAAGGCGGGTATAACCATAATCGGGTATAGAACGCAGGAAGGTGATTGCTGAAAATGATATTCGGAGAGAAGTTAAAAAACGAGCGAAAGAACAAAGGATGGTCCCAAGAAGAATTGGCTGAAAAGCTTTTCGTAAGCCGACAATCCGTCTCGAAATGGGAGAACGGCCAGAACTATCCGAGCATCGAGATCATTATTAAAGTGAGCGATCTCTTCGGCGTAACCATTGATGAATTATTAAGGAGCGATGAGGAGCTGACCAAGAAGGTGATAAGCGATGGCAAGAAGTTGGCCTATCCGAGATTAAAAGGATTTTTCGATGTTTTGTTTTTAGCCGGTGTTATTCTGCTAGCGGTAAAACTGGGAATCCTCCTTCTGAACAAAATAACTCCTCTGGACATTACATTGATCGGTGGAAAGTTTTTATGGAATTTTGGACCGTTGATTTTAATGGTCGGCGCAGGAATCGGTTCCGGTATCCTTAAAGAAAAGTATAAACAGGACTAATGGATGACCGCTATATAGGATGAACAAGGAGGCTTATACGGTTAAAGGAAGGTCTCCTTAGCATTTTGGCTGTTTGTCTTTATTTATTAAGAAGAATCGTTACAGAGCTCGGCGTTTTAGCTTTCGCAGAAAATCCGCTTGGTCTATGAACAATATCCGATCTTGCTTATCGAACCTCCGAAGCGTTGCTTCGGGGGTTTTTGACGATTCCAGAAAGTATTATCCTTTTTCGTTGTTCCGGTGAAGCGTTAACGACTGGATTGTTCGGCCTTTTTGGAGCGGGGGGAGCTTATCAGATTCTGTATAGATTTGGGTGGTAGACTGACAATAAACTGCGGAATAATGCCGTTTTTTGTCTATTTTTGGGCTATTGAAGGCGAAAAAGCGAAGGAGAGGATGAAGTGATAATAGTAAGAAAGGGCTGTGTGAGATTTAGTGCGGTACCGATGCATCAGCTTTATCTACAAAATTTACAAAATAATTTTCAAGCATAGATTGGAGTTGTTTAGAGCGTGAGAGGAAAAAGAATCTTGTACAAGTCGGTGTTGTCCTTTTGCTTGGCGATTTTGCTGGCTTTGCAGACTGTGACGTTTACTGCTTCGGCGAATCAGCCGGAAGAGCCCGAATTTACGGCTCCCGAGTCGTCGGTAACCGAATCGGTGTATGGTGACCCGGAGGGTGCTCTTATCATGCCGTTGGCGGCGGTGCCAGCGGATAAAACTGCGGTGTTCTTAGGGGCTAATCCAACCTTTCCGCTGGAAGTGAAGCAAAATAACGCAGTTGTTGCCCCGAATGGCACCATCCAGGGCCGACAGCCATTTACACTTAAGTCGGAAGGCCTCAAGGTGCCGGTAAATGGCGATGATTCTAATCCGACTAATGCCAATCCCAACCTGTACATTCAACAGGGTGACTGGATCGAACTGAAGAGAATAGAACTCTTCCATGATGTGGTATTACCGACGGATACTAAGACTTTAATGGCACAGACGGAAACGGGCTCGAAAAAACTTGGCTCGGTTTATTTTACTCCGAACAGCATTAAGATTGTATTTGACGGAGATGAAGGTTTTTTCAATGGTGTTGGAAGAGCGGTTACGTTCGGCTTTGAAACCACCGCTAATTCGGACCTGACAGGATTAAATTACGGCGAGTCAAAGCCGATCACGATTTTCGGGGGAGTTTACCAGCTCAAAAACCCTGACGTCACGGCGGCGTACGGCATCACATTGACCTCGCCGGGAATGGTCAAGTGGGATCAGTATAGTTATCGCGGAATTCAAGCCGCACAACTTGTCGAGGGAGCGATTACTTGGCAGTCAACCGTATCTGCTTTCGATGAGTTTGATAGAACGATCAAGCTGCCGCTCGACGGGAAGAAGTTTTTTACGGACCCTGCATCTTATAATACGGGTTTTGGTAATGTCCGCGGCATTTATGTGCCTAATTCCTTCAAGGTCAACGAGATAGCGGTAGAACCGGATATCGACGCCAACGGTAAGCTCAGCTATATTTTCCCGGCGAATACCGGCGTAGATCCGAAGGTTGAGTTTAAGACGTGGATTCCGAAGGAAGCTTACTATTACGAGCATCGGAATCCTCCGAGCAATCTTGGTCGCAGCTATCGGGACATGCTTGGCAAAGTGGAACTGAGACATGACAGCGATAAGCTGGCGGAGGCAGGCCAGGAGATTTCTTTTGCCCCGGATTGGATTCAGGCCTCCGCCTCGTACGACCATCCGAACGAAACCATTACATGGACAGTCGTCGTGAATCAATATAACAAACAAGGTTTGAATAACTTTGCCATTACTAATGTACTGCCTTCAGGGCTGGAGTTTATTTCGGCCACATGGCAGACATGGACGAACAACGTGCCATCTGCAGTACAAGAGATTACTCCGGATGGAAACAGCGTTTACTCCTTCGGGGATATTGACGGTAAAGTTCAGCTGATCATTAAGTCCAAGGTGAAAAGCGGCTCGAACTTCAGAATCGACCCTCGTGCCAACTGGAAGTTGGATACTCCCGGCGGCTTACAGAACAACGATGTAATAACCGGTACAAGACCGAACGCGGTGACCGACGAGGCAATCGTCGCCATCGGCGCGCACGCTTTTACAAAGGGCGGCTCCGTTTCGATGGAAGATTTCAGCCTCGGCGGAGTCACGTGGACAGTCAGCCTGACGCCGCAATATGCTTTGCCAAATGCGGTGGTATACGACGTGCTGGTGCATGGCGGAAATCTGAACGTCCTGAAAAACGCCGTGGACGCAACCGGCGAGGTGAGCGCGGAAACGATTGCGAAAATCAAAGCCGGAGTAAGTAACGCGCAGCTTTGGAAGCAGTATCATAAAGGTACCCTCAAAAGCGCGAACGCCTTGACCTTGAAGGCTATTCCTTTGACAGTGAACGGTGAAGTGGTGGCGGATTTGATCCAAGCGACCGGATACACCACCGACAAGGCCGCATCCTTCAGCTTCCGTGCACTGGAGACCAACACGGACATCCTCTTCAGACAGGATATCAATGTAGAGAAAGCGCGCGAGAATCGGGCGTTGCTCTTTGACGGCGAAAAAGTAATACCGGCAGAAAACAGCGTCAATCTTCACTTGCGTATGCTGAACAAGGATATGCTCTTTGCATCGAAGCCGTTGAAGGCAGATGGTACGCTTGAAGACTTTAAAACAAATAACATTAACGACTATATTAGAAACGATAGCAATGAAGCATGGACGATTTCTGCCTATGACCGGACGACCAAGACGGTGACCTTCCGCCTGTCGGTGAATATGCCGGGATACAACACGGAAGAAATGGCTAAGGACGGCGGTAGCCGAGTCATCACGAATGTGAAGCTCGTGGATACTCTGCCGGCGGATTGGGAGTTCGTTCCGTTTTCCGATGGGAAGGCTTTTGAACTCTGGAAAGGCTCTTCGAGCAATGGTCCGGGCACGGAATACGGGATTAGAAACGATGCTATATCACTTATTGAGCCCGGTACTAATGCCCATGTAGTCAGCTTCTCTCCTAACGGAAACATAGGTACTTTCACCTTTTCTAAGCTGGAAAGTCCTTACGTCATTCTGGTGAAGGCAAGGCCTTCCAATTCGGCATTGGAGAAGTACTTAGAGGAATACACGACAAACGGAACAACGAAGCAAGTCATGTATAACAAAGCAGACCTTCATATGACATGGGGCGGAGTGGAGAAGACCGTCACCGAACAGCGCAAGGTTATCGTGCCTGTTCAGGCGCTGGGCAAGTCGGTAACAAAGCCGTTTAAGGGCGTGCTGGAATGGACGGTGAATTATTATCCGCCTTATAACATGGAGAATGGCGTTTATTTGCAAGACACTATTGGGGCGGGTATGAACCTGCGCAAGGATGGTAGCGGCAAGCTCGTGCTGACGGCGCCAAGCATGGCGGTCTACCGTGCTAAGCTGACCGCGAGCGGCGCTCTGGAAAGGGACGGCGCAGCGCTGAACCTCAGCGATCCTAATAGTGAGGTTCAGGCGGAAGCCGAACCGGGCGACGGCGGTACGACAGTTCTGAAATTCACTTTGACCGATCCGAATAAGTTCTATCAGTTCGTATACCAGACCGAGGTTGACCCTTCCAAAGCGAGAGCTGGCGACAAGATGGGCAACGAGGTCAAGCTGATGGGCGACGACAAGCTGAAATCGGTCAGCGCCAGAAGCGAGAGCACGCTGGATAGCGCGGACGTAGCAGGTGCGTCCAGCTCCAATGCTTTGCTGCCGCTGAAAAAAGTGGACCCTTACGGCAATTCTCTTCAAGGCGTGGAATATACGCTTTACAAGAAGGACAGCGGTGCGCAAGCGGCCAAAGGAACCACGGATGCAGGCGGCAAACTCAATCTGCTTTTCCCAGACCCGGGTTATTACGAATTGAAGGAGACCGCCATTGATCCGGATACGCGGTTACCGATCACCCATGTATACCAGGTGTATGTAGGGAATACGCCGGGTAAGCCGATCTGGGTGGACGGCGTCAAGGTAGATTCGAATAATCCGCTCGTTGTCCCTACGCCTGCCACGGGCAAGCTGACGATCAGCAATCTGGTGACTGGCAACGGCGGGGACAAGAACAAAGACTTTACGTACAGGATCGTCTTTGACGGGGTGGGCAAGGATGGCAGTTATAAAACCACGCTGCCTGACGGTACGATCGGTTCGATCAAGTCCGGCGATACCTTCGTTCTAAAGGACGGCCAAACGCTGGTAATTCCGAAGCTGATTGAAGGCCTGACCTATACGGTGACCCAGGATGGCTATGCCGGCGACAACTATGTCACCGCACCGAACGTTTATTTGTACGAAGGAATCGTAGAAAAGGATGGAAACCACAAGGCGGACTTCGTCAATGATCGGACCGTCAACAAACTGACGATCGGCAACACGGTCATGGGCAACGGCGGCGATAAGAACAAGGAGTTCGAGTACACCGTCGTCTTCGATGAGGTAGGCAAGGATGGTAGCTACGCGTATACGAAGTCGGACGGCACGACGAATACGCCGGGTACGATCAAGTCCGGCGGTACCTTTAAGCTCAAGCATGGAGAGACGCTGGAAATCGCGGGTCTGCCTAAGGATCTGAAATACACGGTGACTCAGAACAACTACGAAGATGAGGAGTACGTGACCACTCCTAAGGAACTTAACTATTCCGGAGTCATGACAGGCAAGGATGAGGTTGCTCGGTTCACGAACGTGCGAGTCGTGAAGGGCGGCCTGCTCATCGGCAACACGGTTAAAGGCAAGGACGACGACAAGAATAAGCTGTTCAAGTACACGATTACCTTCACGGGCGAGGGAGCGACCGAATTCTACAGCTACGAGAAGTCGGACGGAAGCATAAGCACGATCGCAAGCGGAGACACCTTCGAACTTACGGATGGTCAGACGTTCCTCGTGCAAGGACTTCCGACGTATCTCCAATATAAAGTGACCCAGAACGATTACACGGAAGACGGCTATGTGACCGATCCCGTAAGCCTCGTTCGTACAGGCACTATTCCGGAGAAAACAGTGGCCGAAGCCCGCTTTGTCAATACCCGCCCGTATCTGGAAGGCGTGCTGCGCGACAACAACACGGGAGAAGTCATTCGGAATGCATCTATCACGGTAACCGACGTGAAGACAGGCGAGAAACAGACGATCCAGACGGACGAGAACGGTGAATATTCGGTCCCTGCCAAGGCGGATACCGACTATACGATCACGTATACGAAGGTCTATCAGGTAGGCGGGCAGGACGTCCCTATCGAGTTCACGCAAAAAGCAAACGTGGACGGCGGCGTGACGGACGAGACCGTTCCGGCGGACATTACGGCGGTAGGGATCGTTATGTTCAAGCAGTCGGATAGAACAATAGCGTTATTCGACAATTCGTTTACTAGCCATATGTATATTTATTTGAAGGATGAAAACGGAAATTACATTCAAGAGAACGGCCATCCCAAGGCATTTCCGATGGGGCCGAACGGTACCTTCTCCGTGGAAGGGCTGAGCGAGCAGAAGTATACCATGGAAGTTCGCTATAAAGCCGATACCGGCGAGGAACTGCTCTTCAAAGTGACTCAACTGGACGTGAAGGCAAACGGAGAGCTGAACATTTCCGAGGAATTGGTCGACCCATACGGTACCGTTTACGATGCAATCAAGGGGATAACCACGGGGCAAATCGAGGGAGCCAAAGTTACGCTGTATTATGCGGATACGCCACGGAATAGAGCCAACGGGCGCATTCCGGGTACGAAAGTAACGCTTCCTCCGGTTCCGAATTTTCCGCCGCACGACAACATGAGCCCGGAGCAGGATAGCGACGCCAATGGCTTCTATGCGTACATGGTATTCCCGGAAACGGATTACTATTTAATTGTAACGATGCCCGGGTATGACACGTACACGAGTCCAATGATCTCTGTCGATTTCGATATCGTCAGACATGACGTTCCAATGCAACCGAGTAGCCGCGGCGGCAACCCACCTGTTGACAACCTGCCTGGAGGCAACCCACCTGACGGTGAAGACAACGAAACCGACGGCGGCAACCAGCCTGGCGGCGACAACAACGGAACCGACAACGGCAACCAGCCTGGCGGCGATAACAATGGAACCGACAACGGCAACCCACCTGGCGGTGGCGACAACGGAACCGACAACGGCAATCCGCCT